>JBAQGP010000577.1:0-2260 GCA_049287845.1 Solirubrobacteraceae bacterium
GCGCCGCTTGGGCGCGCGATGACCGGCGGGCTCGGTGACCGGCGCAAGGGCTTCGATGAAACCGGCGCGATTCAATCACGCCGCAACGGTCGTGCGCGCCACTTCGGGAAGGTTGCAACAGATCACCGCGCGAGGGGCGCTCTGCGGCGGTTTGTCAACGTCCGACGGGGTTTATGTGTTGCCGCGGGCCATCGCCCGGAGGTCCATGGCCTTGTTGTAGGTCTCCTCGTCCACGCCCTTCTCGTACGCCACTTCGCGCAGCAGCCGGCCGGACGTGGCCGCCTCCTTGACGATCTCGGCGGCCTTGTCATAGCCGATGTACGGGTTGAGCGCCGTGGCCGCCGCCAACGTCGACTCGGCCGAGCGATGCGCGCCCTCCTCGTTGGCCTGGATCCCGTCGACGCACTTCTCGGCGAAGATCGTGGCGGTCGACGCCAGCAGGCCGATGGACTGCAGCAGGTTGCGGGCGATGAGCGGCACGCGGACGTTGAGCTCGAAGTTGCCCTGCAGGCCGCCGATGGTGATGGCGGTGTCGTTGCCGATCACCTGCGCGGAGACCTGGAGCACGACCTCTGGGATGACCGGGTTGACCTTCCCCGGCATGATCGAGGAGCCCTTCTGCAGCTCGGGGAGCAGCAGCTCGCCGATCCCGGCCCGGGGCCCGGAGCCCATCAGCGCCAGGTCATTGGCGATCTTGGTCAGCGAGACGGCGATCACCTTCAGCGCCCCGGACAGCTCCACCAGCGCGTCACGGTTGCCCTGGGCCTCGAACGGGTCCTCGGGCGCCCGGATCTCCAGACCCGTCTTCTCGGTCAGGCGTGCGCGGACGCGGATGGCGAACTCCTGATGCGTGTTCAGGCCGGTGCCGGTGGCGGTGCCGCCGAGCGGGATCTGCGCGACCTGGGGCAGAGCGTTGCGCACCCGCCGTGCCCCGAGGCGCACCTGGGCGGCGTAGCCGGAGAACTCCTGGCCGAGGGTGACGGGCACCGCATCCATCAGGTGTGTGCGGCCGGCCTTGACGATGTCGTGGAAGGCATCGGCCTTGGCCTGGAAGGACGCCTCGAGCCGGTCGAGCGCCGGGAGCAGCTCGTGCTCGGTGCGGTCCAGCGCGGCGAGATGGACCGCGGACGGGAACACGTCGTTGGAGGACTGGCCCATGTTGACGTGGTCGTTGGGGTGAGCGACGTGGGCTGGGTCGCCGTCGTTGGCGAGGTTGGCGATGACCTCGTTGGCGTTCATGTTCGTCGAGGTGCCCGATCCGGTCTGGAAGACGTCGATGGGGAACTGGTCGTCGAACTCGCCCGCGGCCACACGGTCGGCGGCGGCGGCGATCCGCTGGGCGAGGTCGGGCTCGAGGAGGTCGAGCTCGGCGTTGACCCGGGCGGCTGCGGCCTTGATCTGGGCCAGCCAGCGGACGACCGGCACGGGAACGGTCTCGCCGGAAACCGGGAAGTTTGCGACCGCCTTGGTCGTCTCGCCGCCCCACAGCTGTTCTTTCTCCTGCAGGCTCATGACGTCCGTTCACAATTTCGTTCGCGCGCGACGCGATGAACGCTAGCGCTCGGTTGGGGACGGTCGGGTCGGCGCCCCCGAGGACGCGTCAGCCGCAGAAGGAGATGAGCTCGCGCGCCACCGCCACGGGATCGTCGTAGGCGATGAGGAAGCCGGTCTGAGGCAGCGTGCGCAGCTGGGCCTCCGGCAGCAGGTCGAGCGCCTCCGCGGGCGCCTCCAGGGGATGGGCCAGATCCTCCTCGGCCCACAGCAGGAGCACCGGCATGTGCATCTCGGGGTACGCATCGAGCAGCTGGGTCTGGGCCGCGACCGGCCAGCGCCGCGCGAACTTGGCCCAGGACCGGGCCCGGTTGCCGTTGCCGCCCACGTCGGCAAACGCATGGCGGATGAGGTCGCGCGCCGCCGAGTTGCCCTGGACCGACAGGCGCTCGCCCACCGCCGGACGAAAGACGAGCTTGGCGCCGTGGGCCATGACCCGGTCCAGCCCGGGAAGCGCGGCCACCCGGCAGGACGCCCGCCACGCCGCTCGCGTGGCGCCGAACTCGTCGCGGCGGTGCAACCGGTTGGGCATCAGCACGAGCCGGCTGGGCTCCAGGCGCCCCGTGCTCACGGCCAGCAGCGCCAGCTCGGCCCCGAGATCGTGGCCGGCGACGATGCAGCGCGGCCCCCCGGCCTCGCGGCAGAAGCCGGCGATCACATCGGCGAGCCAGTCGGGCGAGTAGGGGTGGCGCGGCCGGTCCTCGGAGTC
>JBAQGP010000578.1:0-5092 GCA_049287845.1 Solirubrobacteraceae bacterium
CGCGGGAGGCGCCGCCGCGCTCGCCTACGGAAGCCTGCCCGCCTGGGCCAAGCCCGTGGCCCGCGTCGCCGGCCTGCGCCGCCCCGACAGCCTGCCCTTCCCCCACCGCCGCGCGGGCACCGAGAGCCTGCCCCAGATCAAGCACGTCGTCGTGCTGATGATGGAGAACCACTCCTTCGACAACCTGCTGGGCATGGTCCCGTTCCGGGTGCCCGGCCGGGCGAACGTCGACGGGTTCACCGTCAAGCACGGCCAGCCCGTGGACGTCAACCTCGACACCGACGCCACCAAGGTCCTCGCCCGGCCGATGTCCTCGCCCTGTCAGCTCGTCGGACACCCCGGCCAGGACTGGAACGCCTCCCATCTGTCCTGGGACGGTGGGCGCAACGACGGCTTCGTCAAGGCATCGGGGCCCGTGGCGATGAGCTTCTGGGACGACACCGACCTGCCGTTCACCTACTCACTGGTGAAGCACTTCCCGGTGGGCAACCGGTACTTCTCCTCGGCGCTGGCGCAGACCTACCCCAACCGCCGCTTCCTGTTCTGCGGCACCGCGTCAGGCCTGGTCGCCACCAATGGCCAGACATTCCAGATCCACGCCGCCAACGGCACGATCTTCGACCGGCTGGACGCGCATCACATCGAGTGGGCGAACTACTACCAGCAGGCGGCGAGCCCCGTCATCGTCCCCGGCTTCTTCACCCACGCGCGCAAGAAACGCCTGAAGAAGATCGACCAGTTCTTCACCGACGCGGCATCCGGAAGGCTGCCCGCGTTCACCTTCCTGGACCCCAACTACGACACCACCTCGGAGGAGAATCCACAGGACATCCAGGTGGGCGAGCGGTTCGTGGCCAAGGTGGTCGAGGCGCTCATGCACTCGCCCTCGTGGAAGCACACGGCGTTCTTCCTCACCTACGACGAGCATGGCGGCTACTACGACCACGTCCCGCCGCCGCGCGCGATCAAGCCCGACAACATCGCCCCCATCCCGGTGCCCGGTGACCCCCCGCTGGCCCCGGGGGGCTATGACCGCTACGGCTTCCGCGTGCCCACGGTGGTCGTGTCCCCGTGGGCCCGCGCCAACTACGTCTCCAACGTGGTCCAGGATCACACGTCGATCACCGCATTCATCGAGCACAAGTGGAACCTGCCGGCGATGACGTTCCGCGACGCCAACGCGCACCCCATGACCGACTACTTCGACTTCAGCGTGCCCGCCTTTGCCAGGCCCCCGAGGTTGGCGGCCGCGCCTGGCCTGGCGCACGGGCTGGGGCAGTGCCACGCGGCCGGGCTCACGCCGCCTCTGCGATAGGCGCGGACCTTGGTGGGGCCGCTCAGGTTCAGGCGATCCCGAGGAAGTGGTGGAGGTCGGCGAGCATCCCGGGCACGTCGTGCTCGACGCGGAAGTCCGTGAAGCGCAGCGGAGTGATGCCCTGGCGCAGCAGGGCGGCGTCCTTGATCCGGTCGCGCTCCATGTCGGCGGCCGCCACATGGTAGGGGCGGCCGTCGAGCTCGACGGCCAGGTCCTGCTCAGGCCAGAAGCGGTCGATCTCCCAGACGTCGATGTGAATGTTGCGCAGCGGGTCCGGGATCTCGGGGTGCTGGGCAAGGAGGCGGTCGAAGGCGCGCTCCAGTCCTGACTTGCTGCTCTGCGTGCACCGGTAGACCGTCAGCACCGCGGTGAGCGTGGCCATCCCGGCATGACGCGGGTGCCGGGCCAGAGCCGCCTCGAGAGCGTCGAGGCCGTCTCGAGAGTCGGGGCGCAGCAGGCGCCTGCGCACTGCCTGGGTGACCAGCCGCTCCAGCTCCGCCGCCGTCTCGCGGCCGGCGAGCTCGATGAGTAGGCGCGGGACCGAGCTCACCCGCAGCTCGCCGCGCTTGCGCACGTCGTCACGGTGAGGCTCGGCGACCGCGCGGTGCACCGTCAGACCCTCGCGCGCCCGGCCGCCGGACCCCGGGAGCGTCACCTCGACCTCGTGGAGGTTGAGGGAACGCAGGCCGTGGACCGCTGCCGCGGTGCGGTGGCTGAGAAACGCGCGGGGGCCGAGGCTCAGCAGGGCAGCGAGGAGGTGGGCGCGGTCACTCAGGCGCCGGTGGCCGACCGAGTAGACGTTGTGGTGGAGGCGGTGAAGCCAGGCCTCCGTGACCATGCGCAGGATCTGGTTGTCGGTGAATCCCAGGTCCCGGAGCTGCCTGCGGTGCACCAGGCCGTCCTGGCAACCCGCGAGCCATGCCAGCTTTTCCTGACGCCGATGGTTAATCTGGGCTCTGGGAGCAGATTTACCATCGGCGTCGGGCATGCGGCCCACAGTGGCACGCGAACCACCACACGTGGGGCAAGTGTGGCCGAAGAGTTACAGCTAGTCGGCGGCGCCGCCGGCCAGCCCGGGCCGGGGCAGCGGGCGCGGAGCGTCAGGACGCGCGCGCTCGGTGGTGGTGCCGGTCACCGTGGGGATCTCAGGCGGCACAGGGGCCTCGGAGCCGAAGACACCCTCCTCGGACTCACCCGCCAGCAGCGACTCGAACTGGGCCTTCTCGATCGTCTCGCGCTTGATGAGGATCTCTGAGAGCTTCTCGAGCTCGGCGCGCCTCTCGGTGAGGATGTTCTTGGCGTCCACGTGAGCCATCTCGACGATGCGGCGGATCTCGTCATCGATCTCGCGGGCGATCTCGTCGGAGTAGTCGGGCTCGGAGCTGAACTCGCGGCCCAGGAAGGGCTGGCCATGGTCGTGGCCGAAGACGCGCGGTCCGAGCTTCTCGGACATCCCGAACCGCATCACCATCTGCTTCGCCGTGGCGGTGACCTTCTCGATGTCGTTGGACGCGCCCGTGGTGATCTCGTCGAAGCAGATCTCCTCGGCGGCGCGGCCGCCCAGCGTCATCGCCATCTGGTCCTGCAGCTCCGCTCGGGTGGTGAGGAACTTGTCCTCGCCCGGCAGCGAGATGGTGTAGCCGAGCGCCTGGCCTCGGGAGATGACCGAGATCTTGTGGATCGGGTCGGAGTTGGGCAGGAAGTGTCCGACGATCGCGTGGCCCATCTCGTGATAGGCGGTGATCTTGCGCTCCTTGTTGCTCATCACCCGGGTCTTCTTCTCCGGGCCGGCGATGACGCGCATGATCCCCTCTTCCAGCTCGACCTGGGTGATCTCGCGCTTGCCGTTGCGGGCGGCGAGCAGAGCGGACTCGTTGACCAGATTGGACAGGTCGGCGCCGGTGAATCCGGGCGTCTGGCCGGCCAGCACGTCGACATCGATCTCGCGCGCCAGCGGCTTGCCCCGGGTGTGGACCTCGAGGATCTTCCTGCGGCCGAGGCGATCGGGACGGTCCACCACGATCTGGCGGTCGAAGCGGCCGGGGCGCAGCAGGGCCGGGTCCAGGATGTCGGGACGGTTGGTGGCCGCGATGAGGATGATGTTGTCCTTCATCTCGAAGCCGTCCATCTCGACGAGCAGCTGGTTGAGCGTCTGCTCGCGCTCGTCGTGACCGCCGCCCAGGCCGGCGCCGCGATGGCGACCGACGGCGTCGATCTCGTCCATGAAGATGATGCACGGGGAGTTCTGCTTGGCCTGCTCGAACAGGTCACGGACGCGGCTGGCGCCGACGCCGACGAACATCTCGACGAAGTCAGAGCCCGAGATCGAGAAGAAGGGCACCCCGGCCTCGCCGGCGACGGCGCGGGCCAGGAGCGTCTTGCCGGTGCCGGGAGGGCCGTAGAGCAGAACGCCCTTGGGGATGCGGGCGCCGAGTGCCTGGAACTTCTTCGGGTTCTCCAGGAACTCCTTGATCTCGTGCAACTCCTCAACGGCTTCGTCGACCCCCGCGACGTCCCTGAACGTGATCTTGGGGGAATCGACCGACATGCGCTTGGCCCGCGACTTGCCGAACGACATCACCTTGGAGCCGCCGCCCTGGACCTGGTTCATGAGGAAGATCCAGAACCCGATGAAGATGATGAACGGCAGGATGTACGTCAGCAGCGAGAGCCAGCCGTTGGAGGACTTGCTCTGGACATTGAAGTTCGACTGCGGGCTGATGTCCTTGGAGGCCTGCGTGATCAGCTCGGGCGTGTAGAAGTCCGGATACCCCACGGAGTACTTCTCGCCGTTGGTGAGCGTGACGTCCGCGCTGTTGGACTTCTGGTCCAGCGACAGGTTCTTGACCTCGTGGCTCTGAAGCTGGCTCAGGAGGTTGCCGAACGAGTAGTTCGGACCGTGGTTGGAGCTCCCGATCAGCTTCTGGGCGAAGAACGCCAGTACGACGACGATCAGAATCGGAAAGGCGGCGCTCTTGAAAAACCGGCTCATCAGTGAAGTCCCTGCGTTGCCCCGGTACTACCCGTTCTGGCGCGGATACCGTGGATCAGCAAGCCTAGCACCTGTCTTTGGCATTCAAACCGCCTCCCGTGCCTGCAGAACTGCCTGCATTCCGCGCTTTCATATGTCCAACGCGGCGACGTAGGGAAGGTTGCGGTAGCGCTCGGCGTGGTCGAGGCCGTAGCCGATGGCGAACCGATCGGGAATCTCGAAGCCGACGTAGCGGGTGCTGAGGTCCACCTTGCGTCGGGCCGGCTTGGTCAGCAGGGCGCACACCTCGAGCGACGCGGGGTTGCGCCCGGCCAGGTTGCGCAGCAGGTACTGCAGCGTGAGCCCTGAGTCCACGATGTCCTCCACGATCAGCACGTCGCGGCCCTCGATGGCGGCGTCCAGATCCTTGAGGATCCGCACCACGCCTGAGGTCTTGGTGGCTGAGCCGTACGACGCCACCGCCATGAAATCGACCTCGACGGGGATGTCGAGGTGGCGCATGAGATCCGACAGGAAGAAGACCGCACCTTTGAGAACGCCGATGAGGAGCAGATCCTTCCCTGCGTAGTCGCGGGACACCTCCTCGCCCAGCTCGCGCACCCTCCGGCTGAGATCCTCGGCGGGCACGAGGATCTCGCCGATCGCTGGATCGTCGCTCACGATGCGGGAGTGTAGGCGTGGGTCGTCAGCTCGGGCGCGCGGTCGCCCGCGGGGGCCGTGTCAGCGGCGGCGTGGCGGCGAAGCGGACGACGCCGTCTCGCGCCGTGGCTCGCACTCCGTGAGGG
>JBAQGP010000579.1:0-20117 GCA_049287845.1 Solirubrobacteraceae bacterium
CAGCAGTCCGATACGACGGTCCGCCGGAGCTCCGGCGGGCCGTCGGCTGCCGAGACGGCCGGGACGCCGCAGGTACCGGTGGATGATGGAAGCCAGCAGCTCGCCGTCCGTGCGCGCGGGATCGTCAAGTCCTTTGGCGAGGTCGTCGCGCTCGACGGCGTCGACCTCGACGTCGCGCCGGGACAGGTGCACGGCCTCGTCGGACCCAACGGGGCCGGAAAGACGACGCTGCTGGCCCTGCTCCTCGGTGTGGCGCAAGCCGACGCCGGCGAGCTGGAGATCTTCGGCTGCCCAATGCGCCGGACGCTCGCTCTCCCCGCGGGGGTTGCCGGGTTCGTGGACGGACCGGGCCTCTATCCCGCGCTGACCGCGCGGCAGAACCTCGCCGCGCTGGCGCGCCTGCGGGGCGACGGCTCTGGAGGCATCGATGACGCGCTCGACCGGGTCGGGCTCATCGATGTCGCGGACGACCGCGTCCGCGGCTTCTCGCTCGGGATGCGACAACGTCTCGGGCTTGCCGCCGCGCTCCTGACGACCCCCCGGCTGCTGGTGCTCGACGAACCCGCCAACGGCCTCGATCCGGCCGGCACACGCCACGTGCACCGTGTGCTCACCGAGCTGGCGGTCGGCGGCAGCGCGATCGTCCTCTCGAGTCACCGGATGGATGAGCTGGCCGCGCTGTGCAGCGAGATCACCCTCCTCGCCCGCGGCCGGGTGGTCTTCTCCGGTCCGATCGCCGAGCTCGCCGCCGGCGCCGACGAATTGGACTACCGGCTGCGAACGTGCGATCCGGCCGCGGCCCGTCGAGTCGCGGCCGTGATGCCGGGGCTGCGCGTTCTCCCGAGCGATGACCTGTACCAGCGCCGTGACGCTGGGGCACTTCTGGTGCGTGCGGCGGTGCCGGCCCTCGATGATCTGGTCGCGCGCCTGGTCGGCGACGGTGTGGCTGTGCGCGAGTTATCACCTGTCGTGCCGCCGCTCGAGGCGGCCTTCCTCGCCCTGACCGCGGCCGCCAACGCGAGCGAGAACGGGGACAGGTGACCACCGCAGCCGTCACGCTGCCAACCGCCGGGGCACGTCCGGCGCCCGTTCGCCGCGGCTACCAGTTCGAGCTGATCAAGCTCGTTGCCCGGTGGCCGATCCGCCTGGCGCTGCTGGCCTGCTGGCTTGGCCCGGCGTTGCTGGTGGCGGTCGTCAGTCAGCAGCCCTCGCTGCCGTCCGACACCATCTTCGGCCGCTGGATGGGCCAGACCGGCTGGGCGGGATCGCTGGTCGTCTTGACGTTCTGCGGCACCTGGGTGCTGCCGTTGCTGACGTCTCTGGTCGCCGGCGACATCTTCGCCCAGGAGGACCGACTCGGGACGTGGCGACATCTGCTGGTTGCCGTGCGGGCGCCGCGACGGATCTTCGCGGCCAAGGCGCTGGCGAGCCTCACCATCATCGTGTTGCTCCTGGCCGGACTGGCCTGCTCGGGCATCGTCGGCGGACTGGCGGCGGTCGGCGGCCGGCCGTTGGTGGGCCGTGACGGGCATCTCCTCGCGCCGGGGCAGGCGGCCCATGCAGTGCTGCTCGCCTGGCTCATCGCGCTCGCGCCGACGCTGGCCTTCGCCGCGATCGGGCTGCTCGGTTCGGTGGCGTTCGGCCGATCTCCCATGGGATTGGTGATCCCCGCGCTGCTCGCCTTGAGCCTGCAGATCGCCCAACTGCTGCCGCTGCCCGTCGTGGTGCGCGTCGTCCTGCCGAGTTACGGGTTCATCGCCTGGCGCGGGCTGTTCACCGACCCGGCCCAGACCGGCCCCCCGATCGTTGGCGTCGCGGTCAGTCTCGCCGTGGCGGTGGCCGCCTCCGCGCTGGCCTATCGGCTCTTCATGCGCCGCGACTTCACCGATCTGGCCTACGAGGGCGCCGGCCGCCGTGCTCTCGTCGGAGCGGTGCTGCCGTTAGTGGCCGTGCTCGCGGTCGCCGCCGGCGTGATTGCCGGCGCGACCTCGGCCTCCAGTTCCGGGATCGACAGGACCAAGCTGGACCGGTCGCTCTCCACGGCGTTCGCGCACCTCTATCGCATGCAGACCGGAGAGCTGCATCGCCCCAGCGTCACGGAGGCGGAACTGCGGAGCAGCGCCTCGTGCGACAAGGGCGGTGGCCTCGTCGCGGATGTCGGGGCGGGCAATGACTGGCGCTGCGTCGTCTCGTGGCGCCTCCCGCGCGCCACGGCGGTCGGCTCGGCGATCTATCAGCTCGATGTCACGCCGGACGGGCGCTACCGCGCTGACGGCGACGGACCACAAGAGGTCAACGGCTTCTTCCCCGTGCACACGGCCAGGGGTGACGTACCAAATCCCCTGTGGCAGTTCGACGGATCCGTCGATCTGTTGAGGTAGGCCGGTTTCGTCACTGCCCAAGGCCGGCGTGCTCAGCGGCCAAGACGGCAGTCATTGCTCGCCGGGCGCGCCGGAGGGTCCTTGGGTTGCGGTTGAGTTGGAAGTCGCAATTGGTTCCGACTGCCAGCGCGTTGATCGTAAACGCCACGTCCTTGGTCGGTACGGGCGGCTAGCTCACCGTTGCCGAGCGCCTGGGTATGACGGGCTTGTTCGGGTAGCTCGCTGACATGACATCAACGAAGGTAGACACGATCACCATCGGCTCCGAACTAGAGGTCCACCGCTTGGGTTTCGGGGCGATGCGCCTCACCGGCGAGGGCATTTGGGGTTCGCCGGAGGACCCTGATGAATGCCGCGCGACGCTCCGCCGCGCGCTCGAGCTCGGTGTTGACTTCATCGATACCGCCGACTCCTACGGTCCGGGGGCCTCCGAAGACCTGATCCGCGAGGCGCTTCACCCCTACCCGCGCGGGCTGCGGATCGCCACCAAGGCCGGGCTGACCCGGACCGGTCCGATGGAATGGCTCCCGGTCGGTCGACCCGAGTACCTGCGCCAGCAGTGCATGATGAGTCTGAGGCGACTCGGCGTGGAGACGATCGACCTCTTCCAGCTGCACCGGATCGATGAGAAGGTTCCGCGCGAGGAGCAGTTCGGGCTGCTCAAAGAGCTCAAGGACGAGGGCAAGGTTCGCGAGGTTGGCCTCTCGCAGGTAACGGTCGAGGAGATCGAGGCCGCCCGTGAGGTGGTCGCGATCGCCTCCGTGCAGAATCGCTACAACCTCGCCGACCAGTCTGACGCCGACGTGCTCGAGTACTGCCAGCGGGAGGGGATCGCGTTCATTCCCTGGGCGCCGATCGATGCCGGCAAGCTCGTGGGCCCAGACAGTCCCGTCGGCCGCGCCGCCGAGCACCATGGCGTCTCGGCGGGTCCGGTGGCGCTCGCCTGGCTGCTTCACCGCTCGCCGGTCATCGTTCCCATCCCCGGGACCAGCAAGGTCGCTCACCTCGAGGAGAACATGCGCGCGGCGGACCTTGAGCTTTCAGCTGAGGAGATCTCCGAGATCGGTCAGGCGGTCGCGGCGTGACGCATTCTCCCCCGGCGCCGCGCGTGCTGACGGGAGTCATCCCGGCGTAGCGGAGGGCTCAGGGGGCATGGCTCATCGGACACTTCGGCTCGAGTGCGAAGCCCACGCGCGCTGGCGCGGCGACGGGTCCCGGACGCTTTGCTGGAGCGAGTTGCGTTAGCTGCGGGGGCGATCCGAGATGGCAGCGGCTCGTGCGAACGCCGGGCGTGCCTCGCTGCGCTGCACGTAAGCCTGAAGTGCCGGCCACGGCCGCAGGAGCCCTCGCGAATGGGCTCCCTCAAGCACGCTTGCACACATCACGTCAGCGACGCTGAAACGATCGTCGACAAGCCAATCACGCTCCGCGAGCTCCGCCCGCATGGCGCCGGCCGCCTGCGTGAAGCGCTCGCGCGCCGGGGAGTCGGTGATCCCGTCGCCAAGCTCGCGAATCCATCGAAACAACGGGGCCTCGAGCTCGGTGACCGCGAACACGACCCACTGGTAGACAAGTCCTCGCTCCGCCGAGCCGACGGGACCGATCAATCCGGCATCCGGGTTCAGATCCGCCAGCTGCAGGCAGATCGCTGCGGACTCGAACATCGCTGTGCCGTCGCCGAGTTGGAGCGCTGGGACGCGACCCAACGGATGCCGTTGGAGGTGCTCATCTGACCGTCGCTCCGTGCCTGCGATCTCGGTCAGGTCATACGCTGAGCCGACCTCCTCCAGCAGCCACAGGACGCGGCTCGACCGAGTTCGCGGCATGTAGTAGAGCCGCGGTCGCATCATCGACACAGCCTACCGGTGACCGGATCTGACCAGGTACGACAGCGCACTCTCACACCTCCAGGGCCGAGTCGGGACCCGGGAACGGGTCTCGTGTGCGTATGAGTCTGGACCGGCGTCGCCACCCGGAAGTAACGCATCGCCATCGGCGTCTAGGAAGGTATGAACCGAACGCTTGTTGCGAAGGGCGCCAGACGCGTCGTGGGGTTCGGGTGGCCGCGCGACTTTCCGATCATTCAGTTCCCAAACCTGGCATTGGTCGCGGCGTTCGCCAGCGGTCAGGCCGCGGCCATGCTTCACGGCGCTGGGCACGACCAGGCTGCCGCGGTGTCATCTGCAGCGATGTTGATCTGGGCCTACGAGGAGCTAGTCGATGGCGTCAACTGGTTTCGGCACCTCCTCGGCTCGGTGTACATCATCTCGACAGTCGGCCATCTCGCCCACGCGCTCGGGCACTGACGCCGCGGACAACGCGACGTCTGTGAAGCCCCACTTCAGATTTGGCCACGGAGCGCGTCGGACGGGGGCCGTTGGTGGCGCCACCATGCCTCAAGCGCGAGGGCCGGAATCTCACCACAGATGAGACCCAGCCACACGGGGACCCCGAAATAGCTCGCGGCGACGAGTCCGATCACCGCACCGGACGATGGCAGGAGCCAGAAGAACGGGTACGGCACGGCGCTGGTGGCCCACCACGATGGCCTCTTGAACACGAGCTTCACGGTTCCGTGTGCACAACGACGTCGGCGATCTCGGGCATCTGCTGACGCAGCGCCTCCTCGAGCTCGCTGGCGATGTGATGCGCGCGAGGCAGGGACTCGGTGGCGCTCACCGGAATGGTGATGAACAGCACGATCCCGCCATCGGTGGGGAGCAGACGCACGTCGCGTGCGGGCGTTCCGGTCTGCTCGCGCACGATCGTCTCGACCTCTTCAAGGGTGCGGCGATCATTGTGGCCCGCCCTAGGGTCGGCCGCGACCGGTCGTTCGAGCGGCTCGAGGTGCGTGAGGGCATCGCTCACTCGCGGCAGTGCCCGGATCGCGTCTTCGACGCGCGCGGCCACCTCGTGAGCCTGCTGGAGGGAATTGTCCGGGGGAAGCTTGAGGTGCAGTGAGACGCTGACCTGGTCGCCGTGCTCGAAGATCGTGATGTCGTGGGCCTCGCTGACCGCTGGCTCGCTCAGCGCGATCGCGAGCACCCGATCACGCAGCGTGAGCCCGCGGCGGCGGGGCTCGACGTGGACGACAACATCGCTGTTCGGCAGCGCCCGCTCGACGGCCTGTTCGACGGCATCAGCGGCCGCGTGGCCTTCGACAACCGCTCGGCCGGGTGGGACCGCCACGACGACATCGGCGAAGTATCGTCCTGCCGATTCGCGCAGCCGCAGCCGCTCCAGCGCGATCTCGGGGCCCAAGGCGACGATCGCATCCCGCGCGACCGCTTGCGCGCCCACGGGGGCGGTGTCCATCAGCACCTGAGCGTTATCCAAGATCAGCCGGGCCGCCGCCCCAAAGATGATCACCGCCACGATCAGCGCCGCGATCGGGTCGCCATCGGGAAGGCCGGCACGCACGAGAATCAAACCGACGAGCACTGCGAGCGAGCCCGCCACGTCGCCGGCGAAATGAAACGAGTTCGATCGCAGCGCCGCGGAGTGATACCGCCGGGCGCTGCGACGCAACAGCAGCGCCCGGCTGATATTGATCACGATCGCGACACCGATCACCGCGAACACGTACCACCTAGCCGCCAACGACGCGCCGCCGGAGAGGCGACCGATCGCCTCGATCGCCACAATCATCCCGCCGCCGACCAGGATCGTCGCCTCGGCCAGCGCGGACAGGTTCTCCGCCCGCCGATGGCCGTACGGGTGCGAGAAATCCGCTGGACGCGCCCCGAGCCGGACCGCAAAGAACGTCACCACCGCGGCGACGACGTCCCCCGTGGACTCCACCCCGGCTGACACGAGACCCAGAC
Source organism: Solirubrobacteraceae bacterium (assembly GCA_049287845.1). Classification (GTDB taxonomy): domain Bacteria; phylum Actinomycetota; class Thermoleophilia; order Solirubrobacterales; family Solirubrobacteraceae; genus Palsa-465. Next base: position 6,206 of record JBAQGP010000579.1, read on the forward strand.
TTCCCGTCACCAGGCCGGCTCCCAGCATCAACACCATTTGAAACGCCGCCGCGAGAATCGAGATGATCGTCGTCCGCCGCTGGCCCGAGAAGTCGGCGGATTCCGGGACTTGCGCCTGGGTCTCCTCAGCGGCGGACATCAGCAGAGCGTAGGACGACTTGGCCTCTGACCAGCCGAGCGCCGAGTTCTCAGCGAAGCGGACGTGCAGGCCGTGGCCGGCGCGCCTGGCCGGGCTCGGCTATTCGTCGTCGACTTCGTCCGCTGGCCTGCCTCGCGGGCGCCCGCGACTGATATCCCCCAGATTTCCGGCTACCAGCAGGACCGCCGCGGCGGCGAACAGCACCGAAAGCGCGATCCGCCAGTGGTAGTGGAACAGCGCGACGAAACCGATCAAGACCGCGACGATCGCCGCGAGCAGCAGCACGCTGCCCAGAAACGACAGGAACCGCCGGCGCGCGAAAGCCTCAATGCCAATGAACACCAGGATGATCGCGATGAGCGTGGTGACCCAGGTGAGGGGCCGAGCAAGCAAGATCACGGGCACCATGGCGAGCAGAAGCGGGGTGCTCACCGCGGCCCAGACGCGCAGGAAGCGCGCACGGCGCTGCTGCTCCTCGGTGCGTGGTCCGTGACGTGTCTTGACGTGATCCTGCGGTTCCGGGGCCCGGAGCGGCCGTGCGAGAGTGTCCCGATGCGTGCGCAGCTCCTCGTCCAGGCTGACGCGATCCGCGATCGTCGCGTTGAGCTTCTTCTCGAGCTCGTCCCGTTCCGCCGCGCACTTGCGTGCGAGTTTGCGCGTGTGGTCGTGAGCCTCGAGTGAGCGGACTTCGGCGCTCGTTCGGCGCAGCTCGGCACGCTCGTCGTCGATCCTCTCGTCGAGCTGGCGCAGCCGGTGCTCGAGCGCCGCGGTCCGCTCGGCCAGCAGCCCCGCGAACCCGTCCTCGTCCGGCGGCACCTTTTCGAGCCCTGACCAGCCGAGCGGGTTGGCCCACGCGGGACGGATCGTCCCGTCGCGCTCATAGCGGGGACCCGACGGGGCTCGTTCGCCGCCGAAACGATCCTCGGTGTCAAGGCCCCAAAGGCCCCGATAGCCGTGCACCCACGGCGTCCGGTCGTCGATCAGCCTGGCTGTCCACTGGGTCTGGTGCCCTGGCCCGATCACCTTTCCGTCGCCCCGCGCGTAGTCGACGAACGGGATCCCGAGGCCGGCAGGCCGGGTGTCCTCCCGCCAAGGAGAGAGCGCTCGCTCCGCACGACGAACGGCCGCCACCACCTTTTGCAACGGAGGCGGATTGACGGTGACGACATAGTCGCCCGGGACGAACGCCCCGGAATGCGAGCCGGCTCCGACAAACACCAGCGGGTGATTGCCGTCGCGGCGGAGCTCGGGGTCGTCCCAGCGGCGGCGCAGATCGTCTCCATGGTGATCGTGCGACGCAAACGCGACCCACGCCGGACGATCGTGAGCGCCAGAGCGCTCGGCAAGGTACACAGTGGCCATCTCCCAGTCCGCCTCGTGGTCGTTGACACCGTGGAACGTCGAGCGCCAGTCGTTCATCGGATAGAAGAACCAGTACTGCAGGCAGACGTAACCGCCGGTCCGTCGTACTTGACCGTAATAGGTGAACTGGTCCGCCTCGAGCTTCTCGCGATATGCGATCTCGGCCGCCGCGGCGAGGCCGGCGGCCACCTTCCCGCGCAGGAGCAGCGAGGCGCGAAAGGCCGCATCGAGCAGGCGCCCGAATATGCCGGTGGTCGTGAACCTGACAGCCTTGACGAGGTGCTCGCGGGGCTCCCGTCGCCACTCGCGGTACTCGGCGCGGGTCAGGGGCAGCTCCACGAAGCGCAACGACAGCTGCTGGTCCCGGCGTGAAAGCGCCTCCTCCTGCAGCCGGTCAAGGGTCAGCCTGCCAATGGGGACGATGCAGCTCGATTTGCCGTCGACCTTTGACCAGAGGCTGCAGTGAGCAACGTACGGGCCCACCGCTGTCGGGAAGAACAGCTCGCCTTTGGAAAAGCACAGAATCGGCTCGTAGGCGCGCAGCAGGTCGAGATCAGACGCCGACGGTTGACCCTCCGGCGGTCTGGCGCCGACGGACTGCGGTGCCGAGATATGGGACTTCTCGCTCATTCCTCAATTCTGCCCATCAGGACGCTGCAGCTTCCGGCGGACTGACTGAGCCCCATGAGCTCGTAGGTAAGCAGGAAGGCGGCGGATCGTCGCTTAGCCCATCTGTGGGCCGTGCCCGACCGGCTCGCCCCGCAGTCGGCTCAGCCCCGCTCTTCTGCGCGCCATGGAGGCGGGGGAGGCGCTGAGGCGAGCGCTCGGCGCAGGAGCGCCATGAGCTGTCGGCGGTCGGCTGCTGTCAGGCCGCTGAGGAGCTCGTCTTCGACGTCTGAGGCCAGCTGTTTCGCTTGCTGCAGCGTGTGCCGACCTTTTGGCGTGATCTTGACCTCCCAGGCGCGGCGGTCGTTCGGGCGTCGTCGCCGCTCGGCCAGCCCGGCCTCTTCAAGTTCGTTGACCAGCTTGACCATGGCGCTCGGATCGATACCCATGTCTGAACTCAGTTGCTGCTGGATCGTGCCCTCGCGAGCGCCAAGCACGTTGAGCACCGCGAACACCGCCGGCGTGAGGCCGATCGAGCCCAGCTCCTGCGCGGTACGCGTATGCGACGCGCGCCAGAGCCGGAAGAACAGCTGGCCGGCGAACTCAGCCACCTCGGGGTCAATCGAGCCCGCTCCTGTCATAGCTCGAGTGTCCCAGATTCGCTGGACAGCCACCATGATTGAGGTGTACCATTGTCGCCGAGTACCTGCGCCCAGACCGTGAGGCGTGCGCCCACAAACCCACACAGCATCAGAGGGTTCGGATGACTGAACGGACCGACACACAGAAGCGCACCAAGGGCACCACCGCGAAGCGCAAGTCGTCCGCTGCGCTAACGGCCGAGGAGCGCGCCGCGATGAAGGAGCTCGTCCAGGAGCGCAAGGCAGCGGCCCGCGGCGAGGACGGGGAGAGCGCAGTGCTCGCGAAGATCGCGGAGATGCCGGAACCGGATCGCGTCATGGCCGAGCGGCTCCACGCGATCGTCAAGGCGAGCGCGCCGTCTCTCTCGCCGAGGACGTGGTACGGGATGCCGGCGTACGCCAAGGATGGCAAGGTCGTCTGCTTCTTCCAGAGCGCGGCGAAATTCAAGGCGAGGCATGCGACCTTCGGGTTCAGCGACAAGGCGAACCTCGACCGCGGCAACATGTGGCCCACCTACTTCGCGCTGAAAGAGCTCACCGCTGCCGAGGAGAAGAAGATCGCCGGGCTTGTGAAGAAGGCGGCCAGCTGAGCGCGGTTTCCGGCGCACCGCCACTGGTCGCGGGATGTGGGGGGACCCGCGACCGCTGCGGCGCGGTGCTGCGCGGTCGCGGATCCCTGGCGCGCGCCTCGGGGGCACAAGGCGCGCGGCGGTGCATCCGTGCCCACGGCAGGTTAGTGGACCAGCTGCGCCTTCGTGTGAGGATTCGCCCAGGGACTGGCGCCAATGGGAGAGCAGCATTCACTAGCCCACACGCAGACGGCGAAGCGCTTCCTCTTCGCCGGAACGATCCGTGTGACCTTCGCCCCCCGTGCACCTCGCGCGGGGCGCCGGCCACCGCGCGCCGCCCGGGTGTCGCGGTCCTTGCCGCGCAATCGGGGACTTACCGTACGCGAGGCAGCGATGAAGCAGCCGGATCAACTTTCTTAGATCGGTCCGGCGGAAGGGAGTAGAGTCGTATCCAGAAGCAGATCAGTGCGTGGCTTTTCTGGATCCTGACGTACGGGATTGTTTCCGCCTCGCCTCGATCGCCGCTTGCGCTCGTAGCAGCAGCGTGGTGACCCTCGGGAGACGTTTACGACGGCGCCGCCGGCGCCCACATGCTGTGTCGAGAGGAGTACGTGCCATGAACGAGCACGCCGCATCATCTGTGTATCCGCTACGGGTCGAGGGGGAGCTTGATGGCCGCCTGAGCCGCTGGTTGTGGCTGGTCAAGTGGGTTCTGGTGATCCCACACATCATCGCGCTCGTGTTCCTGTGGATCGCGTTCGTCGTGCTGACTGCGGTTGCGTTCTTCGCGATTGTGTTCACCGGTCGTTACCCGCGCGCGATCTTCGATTTCAATGTCGGCGTGCTGCGCTGGACCTGGCGCGTGGTCTTCTACTCCTACAGCGCGCTGGGCACCGACCGCTACCCGCCGTTTACGCTTGCCGATGTCCCCGATTACCCGGCGCGGCTAGACGTCGCCTACCCGCAAGCACTCTCGCGTGGCCTGGTTCTGGTGAAGTGGTGGCTGCTCGCGCTCCCGCACTACCTGATCGTCGGCGTGTTCGCCGGGGGCACGTGGGCGGGCTTGAACGCGGCCAACGGCCACGGGGGGTGGAGCTCCGGCGGGGGCCTGATCGACCTGCTCGTCCTCGTGGCGGCGGTCGTCCTGCTGTTCTCCGGTCGCTACCCACGCAGCATCTTCGAGTTCGTGATGGGAATGAACCGCTGGGTGTATCGCGTCATTGCCTACGCGACGTTGATGACTGACGCCTACCCGCCGTTCCGCTTGGACATGGGCGGCGCGGAGTCGACACCCAACACCGCAGCGACCGAGCCGATCACGCCCACGCCGACCCCGGCGCTCTGATGATTGCGGCGTGGTCGCTGAAACGTCTGGTGTCGAGACCCGAGCGAGCGGTCCCGCGATCGGGCGAACGCACCCCCATATGACCTCGCGTAGGTGTTCGTCCTGCGCGGGGAAGCACTGACCGCACGCTCCGCTTCACCGCCCACAACCTGACCGGTCTCGACGAGCCCGTGCGACGCTACTTCAGCCACGCCATCAGGGATGGCGCTGCCCTGTCGACCGGCGTTCGCCTGCTGATGAGGGGGCGCATCAAGGTGGGCCTGTGGCTGCCATTCACGGCCGAGCAGATCGTCGATGGCCGATCGTTCGAGTGGCGAGCCCGCGTCGGGTGGGGGCCGCTGACGCCGCTGCGCGTCTTGGACCGCTTCGTAGACGCGGCTGGCAGCACCGAGGGGAGCCTGCTCGGGCGCTTCACCCTGTTTCGCGCTGACGACGTCAACACGGCCCGGTCGGCGGCGACGCGTGCGGCGATCGAGAGTGTCGTGTTCGCGCCTCCCAGCGTGCTGCCCGGCTGCGGCGTCACGTGGCAAGCCGAGACCGACGACGTCATCCTCGCTTGCTTTGACCTGCCGCCCGAGCGCCCCGAGGTTCGCCTACACATCGATGAACACGGAGCGATACAAACCGTCAGCGCCCAGCGCTGGGGCAATGATGGCGATAGGGCGTTCCAATACATCCCCTTCGGAGGCGACGTTCACGCGGAGCGCCGCTTCGGCGACCTGGTGCTCCCGAGCATCCTCAGCGTTGGCTGGTGGTTCGACACCCCGCGCTACGCGCCGTTCTTTCGCGCGGAGATCAGCACGGTCACTCCGCTCTAACCCATCGCAGACGGTCATGCGCCAGCCGCGGGGAGCAGGACGACCTTACCGTGGGGGTGGCCGGACATGCTGAGCTTGACTGCGTCCCGCCATTCGGCGAGCGGGTAGGTGCGCGCGATCGGGATGCGAAATGCGTCGTCGGCCGCGAGCGCGGCGTACTGGGGCATGAAGGTCGCGGCTGGCGCCAGTCCGGCGAGGTAGTCGAGATTGACGCGCGCTCCCAGGCGCCGCGCCTCATCATGGTTGCTGATCGTCATGACCCGGTGCGGGTCTCCAGCGATGGCGATGAGCTCGGGGATCGACCCGGCGTTCGGTGGCGGAGCGTCGAACACGAGATCGATCGGGCCGCCGGCGAGGTCGCGCACCCGGTCGGCCATTCCCTCGCCATAGGGGGTGACCAGGGCGCCAAACATCGTGAGCTCGCCGGCGAAGGTGGGACCGGCGGTGGCGATGACTCGGGCGCCGCGGCGCAGGGCGATCTGAACAGCGGCGAACCCGACGGTCGCGCCGGCTCCGTTGACGAGCAGCGTGGTCCCGGGCTCAAGACCCATCGCATCGAGCGTCCACGTCGCTGTCTGGACGGCCATCGGCAGAACGGCCGCCTCAACGGGGTCGAGCCCATCGGGCACGCGGTACCAGCTGTTGAGGATCGCGACGTCGGCGGCGCCGGCGCTGGGCTGGCCGAAGAAGTCCGCCGTCCCGAAGACGAGGTCTCCGATGCCGACGTCCTCGACCTCGTCTCCCTTCGCGTCGACCGTTCCGGCGACGTCGTAGCCGATGCCCCGCGGCAGGCTCCCAGCCATGAACCCGCGGCAGAGCTCCCAGTCTGCGGGATTGAGCCCGACCGCAGACACCCGCACCCGCACGGAGCCCGCTGTGGGGTCGCTGACCTCGACGCGCTCACGGCGCAGCACGTGCGGCGGCTCGCCGTACTCATGAAAACGGACGGCGGACGATGCAACAGGGCTCATCGGATCCTCCTCGCGAAACGTAGTGACAGTTACTGACGCTACCACGTTACGGCAGTCGCTGACACAACGTAGAATGCGGGCATGCCGAGAGATGGAGCGCGGGCGCGCGCGCGACTGCGCGAGGCGGCCCTCGAGCTGTACCGTGAGCGAGGCTACGACGAGACCACCGCCGCGCAGATCGCCGAAAGAGCCGGGGTGACCGAACGCACCTACTTTCGCCACTTCGCCGACAAACGCGAGGTGCTCTTTGACGGTGAGGCGGAGCTGCGCGCGATCCTCGTCGACGCCATCGCTGCCGCGCCGTCGGGCTTGGCACCGCTCCCCCTCCTGGTCCGGGCGTTCACTGCGGCGGTTCCACTGCTCGTCCTCAACCGCTCGGTCGCCGAGCAGCGAGCCCGGGTGATTGCCGTGACCCCGGCCCTCCAGGAACGCGCATACGCCAAGACCGCGGCGCTCACGGACGCCCTCGCAGACGCACTCGCCGATCGGGGAATAGCGCCGTCCACGGCGCGACTCGCGGCGCAGGTCGGAATGGCCGCCTTCGACCGCGCCAGCCGCCGCTGGGCCGGTGATCCCGCCGTCGACCTCGGCGCATCAATGGCTCAGGCGGCCGACGAGGTGCTCACGCTCGGCGGGGGTTGAGCCGCGCGTTCGACTTTGACCGACAAACCGCGCGCAGGTCCGACGAACCTCCCGTTCCGCCGTCCTGAAGCATCCACGCTGCGCTGGGCTCGGGCCGCGGCGGGCAAAGGACAGCGCGGCCGGTCAGCTCGCTGGCGTCGGTGGGTTCGGGCGCGACTGTGCTGGTTTCGCCGGGGTACCGATCGCGCGGATTGCGTCCAGCACCTCCTTGATGCCGCCGGCCGTGTTGACGTCGAGGCGGTCGAGGATCGTCTCGGTGTCAGCGAACTCTTTGGCGGCGCGCGCGTCCGAAGCAGTGGACTGGACGGTTTGCCCGACCATGATGATCGACAGCAGTACCAACTGCAGGAACGTCTGCGCGATCCACGCCACGATGATGATCACCTGCCCGGAGCTGACAGCGGCGGGCAGGCTGATCAGCGCGATCGCGGCGAACACGTATGCGCACGCCATCGTCCCGACGCTGCGCGTGATGACGAGCGCGAGCTTGGCGTTGAATCCTTCAACATCGCGCAGAGCCTTCCGAATCTCCGCCGGATCAAAACGGACGACATGCGGCAGCTCTTCTCGGACCTTCAGTGGTGCATTCATGTGAAGCCTCCTGTCGGGAATCCAGCACGATCGTCAACCGGGACGGTCGAGGACAGGGACGATCCCGCAACACCGTGACGTCGTTCGTTAGCGTTCTGTGTCTGTGAGCGGTCGCAGCCTGGAGGACGCGCCATCGCCGACGGCGCCATCCAGTGTTGCCGGCGCGCCGGCGCCGGCGCTGGTCGGCTCAGATCCGGATGCGACGCTCCCCCGTCTCGATCCGCGAGATTGTCTCGCTGACGGGCGTGCCCAGGAGCGTCCACACCGCGAACTGGGCCGCTAGCTGATCAAAGAGGGCATGACGACCGAGCATGGCGTGCTTGCCGCCGTTGATCGTGATGTAGCCCACGTCGGCCTCATGGCTCAGGGCGTCGGCGAGCGCGACCGATCGCGCCGGGCTGGCGACTCGGTCGGCAGAGCCATGGACGATGAGAATCCGCTTGCCGGTAATGCCGAGGACAACATCGGTCGGGTACACCCAGGGAGCGAGCGCCACGACGCTCTGGACCTCTCGCCGGCCAGCGGCGAGCAGAGCCGCGCGACCACCCAGCGAGTGGCCGACCAGGCAGGTTGGCAGCGGTGCTCCGAGTCGCTCCCCAGCACGGTCAAGCGCCCATTCGGCATCTTGGACGGGGGTGTGGTGCGTGTCCCAGCCACGACGGGAGTTCAACACCCGAAACACCGCAAGCCCGTTCGCTGCGAGCTGTGCGATTCGCCGGGCCACCGGAACCATCCGCAGTACTGACAACTGGGCCGGACTGACCATCATGTTCGCTCGCCGGCTCGCGCCACCGTGCAAGACCAGCACTATTCCGACGGGAGAGGCCGGAACGACAACATCGATCAGCCTCGGCTTAAGCTCCATCTGGAGTTGCTACCCACCCTCGCGCGCGAGCCGTCAGAGGCTTCACGACCCAAAGAGCCTGCGCCGTCAAGGAACAAGCGCCGCAGAGGGATGGGGTGGCCGTTGCTGTCCAGCGAGGAGACGTTCAGTTCAGCGCGCCTGGCGGCAGCACGAACCGGGCCGGCGGTTGTGGACGTGCTCTATCACCGTCGACCCGCGAGCCGTGGAGACCCCGCGTCGACCGAGGAGCGGCCGCTGCCTCGGGCTGGCCAGCATGGTCGGTGATCCACTCCATAACCGCTGGGAAATCCGCGCCCTCGGCCAGAATCGCGGCGCGCTCGAGGACGCGGCCTCCAGAGGGGTGAGGGCGGGCCAGCCGGGTCACCAGGGCGCGAATCGCATCGTCGTCCACACCTACACCGTACTCGCATCACGATCGCCGCTCCGCGAGGGCCGACTAGCGAGCTGCCCGGTGCTGGATTGTGGCCATGTTCGAGTAGCCGGGGGCTGGGGATGCCGGTGGCGTCGCTGCCGCGCGTTCAGCCGCGACACGTTCGATGAGGCGGGAGTGCGCGTCGCTCGCGCGAGGGGGCAGGACCGTGGTGGTGCCCGTGGTCGGCATCCCTGCGAGGTGGTCTCCCCGCCGGTACAAGGCGATCGGGGTCGGGCCCGCTGCGAGCCTGACTGACTGCGCCCAACCGGCAACGGCATCGTCGGCCATGTGCGCGCCCGCGATCACGATCAGATCGGGACGCTGCGCCTGCACTGCGTCTCCGATGCCCGCGATCCCGCGGACAGACAGGCTCATCACGTCAGCCCCGGTGCGCACGCTGAACAGCTCCAGCGCACGGATGTGCGGGGCATCGGGGTCCAGCTCGTCACGCGAAGCGTCGCCGAGCACGATCGACAGTGAGCGCGGGCGCGCCGCCACCAACCGCGTGGCGCGGCGCAGCCAATCGGCGCCCCATTGCGCGGCAAACGCCCATGCCGCCGAATCGAGCGTGCGCTGGCGGGCGATCTGCTCAAGCGTGGGAAGGAGCACTCCGTCCACGCACCGCTGCACCGAGCGTGACCCGAGCGCCGTCTCCATCGCGCGGTCCGCTCGCCCACGGTCCCAGCTGCCGAGCGCGGCGATGAGCGAAATGTCGCCGGCGGCGAGCTTCTCTCGCGCAAGGTCAACGGCTGACGAGGTCGAACTGCAGCCCTGCAGCGCCGCGTGCAGAGCGACCACATCGGCGTAAAGGTACATGCGCTGATTACCGGCGGATCGCTGCGGCGTCGGGAAGTTGAACCTCGACTCCCAGGTTCGCAGGGTGGAAGCCGTCACGTTGAGCAGCGTCGCCGCCTCGCTTGTCTTCAGATAGCGCATGTCATTGCTGCTGTGTTGGGATGCCGGGCGTCTGTGCGGGAGTGATCAGGAACAGTCAAGCTACCCCAGTAGCGTCAACTTCAGCGCTCTTTAGGCGGATTTCACCAGGCACAGGGCGGATCGGCCGCGTGGTGTACGCCGTGGCGAAGTGGTCGGCGGTGGCGCCCGCGGCGTAGCAGAGGGAGCCGACAGTCGAGGTAACTGTCAGTAGCACTCCGGCTGCGGCGGCCGTTGCGACTCCGTGTGAGCCGAGGAGCAGCACCGCTGCGGCCGGGCCGAGGGTGGGGCCGATTGGAAGCTGACCGAGTGTGAACATCGCGATCAGTAGCGCAGTGGCATCGAGCAGCGAGACGTGCACTCCGATCCCGCGCAGCACCAGCCAGTTGCGGGCGATCTGCGCGCAGATCGCGAGCAGCACGAACGCGATCATGCGACCCCGGTGATTGCGCATCACCGCGAGGCCCGACCAGAGCCCGAGCCGGCGGCGGTCCGAGAGGCGACCGAGCCCGAGCACTGCGGCACCCGCCACCGCGATCGCGATCACCGGCGCCCACCAGGGGACGCCGAGCGGCCCGACCAGGGTGAAGGAGAAGAGCGCCGTCAACGCGATCTCGACGCTGATGATCGGTACCTCGGCGGCCAGTAGCGCCGGTACACGGGGGCTTTCGTGCGGGGCCGTCCGGCGCAGCGAGGCGATCCGCGCCGCGACCCCGAGCGAGCCGTTGAGCACACTCGCCAGGCAGCCGACGCCGGCGGCACGGAACAGTCGGCGGCGGCCGACGGTCGCGCCGGTCGCACGCACGCACACGTGCCAGGCTTCGGTCCGCGAGATCAGGGCAACGAGCTGAAGCAGCACGGCCAACGACAAGATCCCGATCGGGGCAGTGCGGATTGCGTCAACGAACTGGCCGCCGCGGCCGGCGAGCTCGAGCCCGAGCGCACCGGCGACCACGGCGGCTCCCAGGATGCCGAGGACTGCGCGCCGGCGAAGAACCGACGGTGCGCGTGGACTACGTTGACGCAACTCCGAGATCATCAACCGATCAGCGTGAGTTGCTGCGTTTCGCGGTCGCCGCTCTGCGCGGCGTAGATGCAGTCGGGGGGGTCTGGTTGGCGCGCTGTGCACGACGCTCCGCAGCCTCCTGCTTGAGCTCCGCCTGCTTGGTCGAGAGCGTCGCGACCTGCGCCGCGTGTCGCTCCGCGGAACTGGGCAAGCGGCGCGTCGGTTGTAGGGACACGGTCACCTTGTGCTTGGCAGCCATCACTGTCTCCTTAAGTCATTGCCACTTTTGATTTCAACGTGTTGGAATCCGGCCTCCCTGGTCATGCAGGAGCCGGGGGATGATCCGATCAGAGGCAACGCCGTCGCGCTTGGGCTTGCGCGACGCGTTCTGCGGCGCGTGTCGCCGACCGCTGCAGGTGCCGCCGTCGGCGTCCTTCGTCCGTTGCCGCGGTGGCGTCGTGGGCGTCGAGCTCGAATCGTCGTTGCCGGGCGACGCGACGGAGAATGTGGATGTGTGCGTCAGTCATGTCGCTGCGCCTCGGGACGGGGGATCGGCATCGAGACTTCGATGGCCTCAGGCAGTCCGCCGGGGAGGTCCTCGAGCCTGAACAGTCGACACCCCACGGCTCCCGCAAGCCCGGCCTGGGGCTCCAGCGGCTCGCCGCACGCAGGGCAAGCGGTCAGGTACGCCGCTGCTGCTGGAGAAAAGCGCATCCGGCAGTCGGCACAACAAGCAGCGGTCATGGCCGATCCATTCCGTAGGGAGAAACCTGCGTCTGTTGTTCGACGTATCCGACATTCGCGATGCGGTTCTTACCGGGCAATCCGCCTCCGCAACCTGGGCAGGTACCGTTCATCACAGGAGCACCCAACCCCGCGTCAGCGGGCTCGAAATACACCCGGTGGCGTCCCCCGCCGAACACGCGCAGAACATGTCCGCAGTCACAGCGATACCCCCTGCGTCGATCGACGATTCTCGCGATCGGGGGCGCCTCGGGAGGCCCGAGGAGACCTATCGGCGCGCTAACTCCGAATGGAGCCAAGCCGGAACGATCGCGCGCGACGCGTACGGCAGGCCGGGGCGTTCGCCGGCCGACGCGGAACTGCGGTGTCGCGGTGGCCATCGCCAACCGCCTCTCTGCCCTTCTGGCTGAAACCGTCGCCCTGGAAGCGAGAAGAGCTGGGCTCTCTGAGCGCAACCACCAGACTACCATAATCCGGATCGGAGCACTCCGATTTCTGCTGTACGTCAATGGGGCACGACGCGTTGCATTTGTCGTTGACGGATGCGATGGGGCATTTGGTAGAGCGGCGATTTTGGCGACGATGTTGGTCGGCGCGGGTGGATTTGCGGAGTGGGCGGACGGAGATTGTGTTGCGGGACCAGCGACTCGGGCGCCGACAGCTAACGCTGCCGTCAAGGCGTGCCCGTCGGCGCTTCGCGGGAGAGGTTGGCGCCGTTTCGGCGGGCTTTGGCGATCAGGGTGAAGGCGCGCGCCTATAGTTGCAAGAGATCGCGAGGGAGATGCCAAGCATGACTGAGACCACACCCCTGCAGAGCAAGTTCGGCCCCATCGTCGCTGACGCCGCCGGAACCATCACCGTTCAGGAGGCCAGCGACGTTCTGGACTGTTCCCGCTTTCGTGTCGGCGAGCTGCTGAAGACCACCGCGGGGCGCGTGCTCGTCACCGACGTGCTGGCGCTCACATCCCTGGTGCCCCCCCAGCGCGCTTGAAGCACCCGTCGCTGCTTGTGGTGACACTGCAACGGTTACGCGGCCTCACGGATGGGACCCGGTAACAGGCTGGGGCACCCCCGACGGCACAAGTGCTCGTCCCGCTGCTGGCCCGCTCCACCAACCGCAGCAACCCACAGGGCCGCCGCATGCGATGCGCCTCGCCGCCCCTGTGGCGTCCCATCTCTATCGGTCGGTCGATGTGGTCTCCCTGGCGGCGGCCCTGCGCGCACGCAGTACCGCGATGGCCATTGCGATCGCCACGATCGCGAGGGTGCTGAGCAACGCATAGTGGGAGATGGCCTTGGCGACCTGGACTGCGGGATGTCCCACCGCGTAACCGAGGCCGACGATCAGGCCGATCCACGCGAGCATGCCGATGAGGTCGAAGACCATGAAACGACGGAGGCTCATCCCTGTCCAGCCCGCGGCCGCGTATACGAATGACGAGGGGACCGGGAGGAATGGGGCCACCGCTACCGCGAGGCCGCCGAAGCGTTCCAGGTGAGCGCCGGAGCGCTGTGCCCACTTCTCTGCGTTCGGGTGGCCCCCGCCCAGCGTGGCCGCCGCCTTAGGACCCCACAACCGCCCCGCCCACCAGAAGAACGGCGTGGCGAACAGCAGTGTCGGAAGCGGAGCGAGAACGGCGAGTACGAGCGAGGCCTCGCCCACTCGCGCAAACGCGCCACCGGATGCCATCGCTGACGTCGAGCCGCGCAGCGCCTCCAGGAGCACCGGATCGGTCCCGAGCAGGGAGGGCACCAGGGGCAAGAGCGCGAGGGCAAAGACGGTTTTGAGCGCGATGCCCGTCACGCAGGCGATCTCGGCGCGCCGCCGCCTCGCGCGCCGGCGCGCCAGCTCATCACCTGACGGAGCGGTTGTCGTCATCTCCCCATTGTCGCCCCACCCATCCCGCGGCGTTCCTGGCGCGGCGCCGATCAGCCCAGCGGACGATCTGTCTCCGGCCACCGCTGCTCTGCTCGAGCGCCTCCTATGACGAATGGGCTTAGGATCCCCGCATGCCGAGCGAAAGCTTCGTCACCTCGCTAGCAGGCGGTCAGCTGGGGGGACACGACTGCGACTTCGTGATCGTCGAGTGGGCGGATTCCGGGGAATCTGAATGGGAGTGGATCGCGCCGCTTCATGTCCATCACGCTGACGATGAGGCGTGGTATGTGCTGGAAGGAATGCTGCGTTTTCGCATCGGCGACGAGATACGCGAGGTGGGTCCCGGGGGCGCAGTGTTGGCGCCGAAGGGAACGCCGCACAGCTATGGC
>JBAQGP010000580.1:0-6842 GCA_049287845.1 Solirubrobacteraceae bacterium
GGCATGTTCAGAAGCTCCTGGTAAATGTCACGACGGGGGAAAACCGCCTAGAGCATGCCATTTGCCGGGTCCCGGTAGCTTTGAAGCGCCGAACCCCCTGATCAGGAGACGCCGAGAGCCGTGAGAAACCCCCGTGACTTCGGAAAGCCGCTGGCGATCGGCGCGCCCGACCCGATCCTCGAGATCCCCTTCAGACCGTCACGGATGATCCATTTCCTGGATTTCTCCAACGAGAAGATGGTGGCCAAGGTCCCCGACATCGCGCCCACCGTGGACATCCTGCTCGGCAACCTCGAGGACGCGGTCCCGGTGGACCGCAAGATCGCCGCCCGCGAGGGACTGGTGCGAGTGGGCAAGGAGATGGACCTCGGCGAGACGCAGCTGTGGACGCGCGTGAACAGCCTCGAGTCCCCGTGGATCCTCGACGACCTCACCACGCTGGTGACCGAGATCGGCCACAAGCTCCAAGTGATCATGCTGCCGAAGGTCGAGGGGCCGTGGGACATCCACTACATCGATCGGCTCCTGGCCCAGCTCGAGGCCAAGGCCGGCCTGGAGCGGCCGATCCTGGTCCACGCACTGCTGGAGACCGGTCTGGGGATGATCAACGTCGAGGCGATCGCCTCCGCGAGCCCGCGGATGCAGGGAATGAGCTTCGGGCCCGCCGACCTCGCCGCCAGCCGCCGGATGAAGACCACCCGGGTCGGCGGCGGGCACCCCGGCTATCGATCGATCGAGGACCCCAACCCCGATGATCTCGATGCAGCACGCGCAAGCGTCCAGCAGGACCCCTGGCACTACTCGATCGCCCGCATGGTCGACGCCTGCACCTCGTCGGGGATCCTCCCCTTCTACGGACCCTTCGGGGACATCAAGGACGTCGTGGGCTGCGAGACCCAGTTCCGGGCCGCGTTCCTGCTCGGGTGCGTCGGAGCGTGGTCGCTGCACCCGGTCCAGATCGACATCGCCAAGAAGGTGTTCAGCCCGGATCCCGAGGAGGTGCTGTTCGCCAAGAAGGTGCTGGAGGCCATTCCGGACGGGCGCGGCGTGCACATGATCGACGGCAAGATGCAGGACGACGCCACCTGGAAGCAATGCAAGGTGATGGTCGAGCTGGCCGAGATGCTGGCCGAACGGGACCCGGGACTGGCCGACGCCTACGGATTCGCCCGCGCGGCAGCGTAGTCTCCCGGCTCAATGCGAATCTCGGCCAAAGCCGACTATGCGGTACGCGCGGTGGTGGAGCTGGCTGCCGCCGACGGTGACAAGCCGGTCAAGGCCGAACGTGTCGCCACCGCCCAGGAGATCCCGCTCAACTTCCTGGAGAACATCCTGGGCGAGCTTCGACATGCCGGCATCGTCCGCAGCCACCGCGGCGCGGAGGGCGGCTTTCGGCTGGCCAAGCCCGCCAACGAGGTGACCGTGGCCGACGTCATCCGCGCCGTCGAGGGTCCGCTGGCGAGTGTTCGCGGCGGTCCGCCCGAGGACGCGAAGTACGGCGGCGCCGCCACCACGCTGCCCACGGTGTGGATCGCCGTCCGCGTCAACCTGCGCCGCGTCGTCGAGCACGTCACGATCGCCGACATCGCCAACTCCAAGCTCCCCAAGGCCGTCGAGAAGCTGACCGAGGACCCGGGGGCCTGGGTCACTCGCTGACCGACGCGAGCTCGGCCGCCCCGCCCGTCATCGGCTGACCGGCGCGAGCGGCGCCCGTCACATGCTGACCGCGCCCGTCCGCTCCTCCAGCGCGGGCCGGTCGCGCACCCATGCCTCCCCCACCTCCCGCAGCAGGTCGAGCATCGCCGCGGCGGCGGGCGAGCGGTAGCCCGCCGGCAGGATCACGCTGATCGGTCGCGGCGGCGGCGCGGGGTCCAGCTCGCGAATGACCACGTCGCCACGGACCGCCCGGGTGACGATGTCGGGCACGAGCGCCACCCCCACCCCGGCGGCGACGAAGCCGAGGATGGCCCCGTAGTCGTCGTTCTGGAAGGCGATGCGGGGCTCAAAGCCCGCGTCGTGGCAGGCGCGCAGAAACAGCCGAGCGTCCGGGCAGGTTCGCCCAGTGGCCAGCATCCACGGCTCGGAGGAGAAGTCGGCCATCGACAACTCGGGCGCGTCGCAGAGCGCGTGCCCGGCCGGCATCGCCACGTACATCGGGTCGTCGAACAGTGGCACGACGTCCAGGTCGTCCGCCTGCCCCTGTCGTTGGGGGTCGCCGCGCGGGTCGTGAGAGAGCGCCAGGTCGAACTCCCCCGCCCGCAGTCGCGGAATCGACTCGTCGGGGTCATACATCTCCACCGTCAGCTCCACCTCAGGATGACTGTCGCGAAACACCGCGACCGCACGGGGCACGATCGAGCCGGCGGCCGAGGCGAATGTGGCGAGCCGCAGCGTCCCCGCTTCCAGGCCGAGCAGCGCGCGCAGCTCGTCCTCGATGTCCTGCATGTCGGACAGGACGGCCGCGCCGCGCTCGGAAAGCAGCCGGCCCGCGTCGGTGAGGACGGCGCCCTGCGGCACGCGACGCACCAGCACGGCGCCGACCTCCGCCTCCAGCGTGGCGATCTGCCGGGACACCGCCGGCTGGGTGTAGCCCAGCGCGTCTGCCGCGGCCGAGAAGGACCCCTGGCGCGCCACCTCGCACAGGACCCGAAGACGGCGACTGTCGAGCATGCTTAAAGGTTATACCTCATGAAGCAAACCCCTATTTGCCTTTATGCCTGCCGCAGATCACCATCGTCACATGAACACCTTGCGCTCCCAGATCACGATCCGCCCCGGCTATGCCGACGACCACAACGCACTGGCCCGCCTCGCCGCACTGGACAGCGCGGCCATCCCGGCCGAGCCGCTGCTGGTGGCCGAGATGGACGGCGAGCTCAGCGCAGCCCTCTCCCTGCGCGACGGCACGTCGATCGCCGATCCGTTCCGCCCCACCGCTGACATCGTGGCGCTACTGCGAGCGCACGCCGCTGCGGCTACGCCGACTCCTCGAAGGCGGCCGCGATGGGGACTTGCGCCCCGGCTGAGTCCCGCTCGCGGGTAGCGGTCCCCACCCGACCGCGCAGGGCGGCGTCGATCGGCACACCGGCCGGCGGCCGCGCGTAGACGATGTCGCCGCGCCCGAGCTCCAGCTCGTCGGCCTGAGACCGGGTGAGCTGCGCGCGAGCCTCCGACCCGTCGGGGAGCTCGAGCTCCACGCGGACCTCGAAGCCGAGGTGCACCACGCGCTTGACCATCGCCTCGATCCGCGCGTCCCCCGGCTCCAGCGCGATGGTCACGTCGTGGGGACGCACGAGCCGGCCGCCGAGGCGGCTGACGGGGCCGACGAAGCCCATGACGAAATCGCTGGCCGGACGGTCATAGATCTCTCGCGGGCCACCCACCTGCTCGATCGTGCCCGCGCTCATCACCGCGATCCGATCGGAGATCTCCATCGCCTCCTCCTGATCGTGGGTGACCAGCACCGTCGTCGTGCCCTGCTCGTCGTGCAGGCGCCGCAGCCACGCTCGCAGCTCGGCGCGGACGACCGCGTCCAGCGCACCAAACGGCTCATCGAGCAGCAGCACCTTGGGCTCCACCGCCAGCGCGCGAGCCAGGGCCATCCGCTGGCGCTGCCCGCCAGAGAGCTGGGAGGGCCGCTGATCGGCCCACTTGGTCAGTCCCACCAGCGCCAGCAGCTGGTCGACGCGCGAGACGACCTCGGCCTTGGGACGCCTGCGGATGCGCAGGCCGAAGGCCACGTTCTCGCGCACGCTCATGTGAGTGAAGGCGGCGTAGTGCTGAAAGACGAAGCCGATCCCTCGCTTCTGGGGAATCACGTGGCTGACGTCGTTGCCGTCGATCATCACCGTCCCGGTGTCGGGGGTCTCCAGCCCGGCGATGATCCGCAGCAGCGTCGACTTGCCCGAGCCGCTCGGTCCCAGCAGCGCCGTCAGCGAGCCCTCGGGGACCTCGAGCGAGACGTCGTCGAGCGCGGCGAAGTCCCCGAAGTGCTTGGAGATGTTGGCGATGTCGATCTTCATCGAGACTGCGGCCTCCTGGATGAGAGAGCGGTCATGGCGAGCAGCACGACCAGCGAGATCACGGCGAGCTCGGTGGCGGCCGCGTAGGCGCTGGTGATCGCGCCCGGCCCCAGCTGGGAGGCGCGCTGGTAGACGAGCAGCGGCAGGGTGAGCGTTTGACCCGCCACCAGCGAGGACACGACCAGCACGGCGCCGATCTCGCCCAGCGCCCGCGCGGTGGAGAGGATGACCCCGTAGATGACGCCCCAGCGGATGGACGGCAGGGTGATCCGCCAGAACGTCTGCCAGCCCGACGCGCCCAGCGTGGCCGCCGCCTGCTCCTGCTCGTCGCCGACCTCCACCAGCACCGGCGCCACCTCGCGTACCACGAACGGCAGGGAGACGAACACGGTGGCCAGCACCATGCCCGGGACGGCGAAGATGATCCGGATGCCGTGGTTTGTGAAGAAGGTCCCAAACCAGCCGTGGATCCCGTAGACGAGCGTGAGGGCCAGGCCGACGATGATCGGCGAGACCAGGAACGGCAGGTCGATCAGCGAGTCGAGGACTGCGGCCAGGCGGCCTCGGCGGCGAACGATGCTGAGCGCACACGCGACGCCGAAGATCGTGTTCAGCGGCACCGAGATGAGCGCCATGAGCAGCGAGAGCCAGAGGGCGCTGACCGCTGCCGGGGTGGTCATCCAGCCCCACGCGACCCCGAAGCCGTGCTCGAAGGTCTTGAAGAAGACGACGACCACGGGCAGGATCAGCAGCGCCAGCAGATACAGCAGCGCGACGGCGCGCAACGACCACTTGGCCCGGCGGTCAATGAGCAACGCGGCCTCCCAGTCTGCGGATGAGCACGAGCACGATCAGCGAGAGCGCGATCAGCACCAGGGAGAGCGAAGCGGCGGCCTGCGGGGCGTCGGACTCGATGTCGGCGAAGATGACCAGGCTCGCGACCTGGACCTTGCCGCTGATGATCAGCAGCGACCCGACCTCCCCCACCGCCCGGGCGAACGCGAGCGCGGCCCCGGACAGGATGGCCGGGCGCAGCGCGGGGAGCACGACCCGGCGGAAGATCACGGCGTTGCTCGCGCCCAGGGACGCGGCCGCCTCCTCCACCTCACGGTCGAGCTCGAGCAGCACCGGCTGCACCGAGCGCACCACGAACGGGAGCGTGACGAAGAGCAGCGCCACCAGCACCACCACACGCGTGTACGCCAGGTGGATGCCGAATGGGCTGTCGGGCCCGTAGAGCGCCAGCAGCGTGAGCGCGGCGACGATCGTGGGCAGCGCGAACGGCAGGTCGATGAGCGCGTTGATGATCCGCTTGCCCGGAAACTCGTCGCGGACGAGCACCCAGGCGATCAGGGTCCCCATCACCGCGCCGACGGCCGCGGTCAGCAGCGAGGCCCCCAGGGTGGTCGCCAGCGCCCTCAGGGAGAGCGGGTTGGTCACCGACTGCCAGAAGTCCGATGGGCTCTGGCTGACGGCCTTGACCGTGACCGCGGCGAGCGGGAGCAGGACGATGACGCTCAGGTAGAGCGTCGACAGTCCCAGGGTGAGACCGCCGCCGCGCCGAGCGACGCGGGGCACCGGCCGCGCCCGCGGCGCGGACGGAGCAGAGCCAGATCCCGCCGGGCCCGCGGGCGCCGCGACTGAGCTAGCTGGAGGCAGTGGGCACCCCCGCGGCCTGCTCGATCTTGGTGATCGACCCGCTGGCGGCGTCGAAGAACTCCTTCTTGACCTTCGTCCACCCGCCCAGGCTGTCGATGGTGAACAGCTGCGGCGGCGTCGGGAACTTGGAGGCGAACTTCTGCGCCACGGACTGCAGCACCGGGCGGTAGCCCTGCTGTGCCCAGATCGTCTGCCCCGCCGCCGACCACTGCCAGGCCAGGAATGCCTTGGCCTGCGCCTGGTGCGCGCTCTTGGCCGTGACGGCGATGGGCGTCTGGATGAGCAGCGTCTGCTTGGGGACGATGTACTGGATGCTGTCGCCGGCCTTCTGGGCGGCGATGGCGTCCGACTCGTAGTCCAGGAGCACGTCGCCCTTGCCACTGACGAATGTCTGCAGCGCGGCGCTGGCGGCGGGGTCCTGCACCGAGACGTTCTTGGTCAGGAGCGTCCGGACGTAGGCCAGCGCCTGGGCCGGCGACTTGCCCTCCTTGAGCTCGGCGCCGTAGCCGGCCAGGATGTTCCAGCGCGCGCTGCCCGATGTCGACGGGTTGGGGGTGATGACGTCGATGCCCGGCTTGACGAGGTCGTCCCAGCCGGTGATGTGCTTGGGGTTGCCCTTGCGTACCACGAAGACCACGACGGAGTCAGACGAGAATCCCTTCTCCGGGTTGGCGTCCCAGTCGGCGGCGACGAGCTTGTCCTTGACCAGCCGGGTCATGTCCGGCGTGGTCGAGAACGCCACCACGTCGGCGGGCTGACCGGAGTCCACCGCCCGGCTCTGCGAGCCCGAGGCGCCAAAGGACGTGCCGAAGCCGACGCCCTTGCCGCTGCTGGTCTGGGCAAAGGCGGTGGTGAGCGCGTCGTAGGCCTTCTTGGGCGTCGAGTAGCCGACGAGATCGAGCTTCACCGACGGGCTCGCCGCCGCCGCATTCGAAGCCGACACCGAGCCGCCGCCGCCGCTCGTGGTCGCGTCGGAGGAGCCTCCGCACCCGGCGGCCGCCAGCGCCAGCACGATCGCGGTCAGGACAGCGAGCACCCGGGGGCGCCACAGTTCAGATCGTCGGTTCATCCGTTCCTCTCAGACATCAAATCCAGGTTTGTCGATAGGGATTGCCCACTAGCCCGGGGACAGCATAGCCGACTAAGACAACGTGTTTAGTT
>JBAQGP010000581.1:0-5525 GCA_049287845.1 Solirubrobacteraceae bacterium
GCCCAGCAGCGAGCGGCGGGTGAGGGTGGACCGGCGCGGTGTGGGGTGCGGGTGCTCTGGGGGCATCGCGGCGGATGTATATCGATCGGCGCGCCGCGCCGCGTCATCACCCGTGCGGCGTTCACGCCTTGGTCACGCCGGGCGCGCGTCCCGGCTCGGCGGGCGGGAGGGGTAACGTGGCGGGTATGACCGACGATCGCCAGCCGCACCCCGGCCACTTCTGGCTGTCGGCCACCCGCGTGTGGCTGCCGCTGGGCATCGTCGTGGCGGGGGTGGCGCTGATCGTCCTCGGGCACGGCAGCTACTCGAACCTGGCCAGCACCCACTCGCTGGAGTCGGCGGCCGGCGTCTCGCTGCTGTTGGTGGCGCTGATCGTGTGGATGCTCAACTGGATGTACCGGCTCAGCATCCGTTCCAACGAGGAGCGCGAGGACGAGGAGCGGGCCCGCGAGTACTTCGACCGCACCGGACGCTGGCCTGACGGGAACTAGGACGCCGGTGACCGCCACAGCCGACTTCACGGTGATGGGAGTGGTCAACGTGACGCCGGACTCCTTCTCGGACGGAGGCCTCTACGCCGACGCTGCCGCCGCCATCTCCCATGCCCTTCAGCTCGAGGCCGAGGGTGCGCAGATCCTGGACGTCGGTGGTGAGTCGACCCGGCCCGGCGCCGAGCCCGTGGACGCCGAGGCCGAGCTTCGCCGCGTGCTGCCGGTGATCGAGGCGCTGCACGAGCGTGGCGTGTCCGCCCAGATCTCCGTCGACACCTCCAAGGCGTCCGTTGCCGCGGCGGCGCTGGATGCCGGGGCGACGCTCGTCAACGACGTGACCGCGCTGCGCGGCGACCCGGCGATGGCTGGTCTGGTGGCGGCGCGAGGCGTGCAGTGCTGCCTCATGCACATGCTCGGCGAGCCCCGCACGATGCAGGACGACCCGCACTACGGCGACGTCGTCTCCGACGTCAAGGCCTTTCTGGAGGAGCGGATGGCGTTCGCCGTGGCCCGCGGGGTGGCGGAGGACAACATCCTGCTCGACCCCGGGATCGGCTTCGGCAAGACGCCCGAGCACAACCTCGAGCTCCTGGCGCGCGTCGACGAGCTGGTGGCGCTTGGGCCGCCGGTGGTCATCGGTACGAGCCGCAAGTCGTTTCTGGGGCGGATCACCGGCCGCCCGGTCGATGACCGGCTGGCCGCGACGATCGCCACCAATGTCCTGGCCTACGAGCGCGGAGCGCGTGTGTTCCGTGTCCATGACGTGGCCCCCGTGCGTGACGCGCTGGTGATCGCGGGTGCTACGGTGCGACGCCGATGGCCGACGACGCCGACGACGAATACGACGAGGACGCTGACGACGTAGACGACGATGACGACGGGGGAGAGCCCGAGGTCACCATCGAGATCGCCGGCCTCTCGCTGTTCACCCATGTCGGAGTGACCGCGGCCGAGCGCGAGGTGGGGCAGCGCCTCCTGCTCGACATCAGGCTCGACGTGGGGGAGTGCGATGCCACCCTCACCGACCGCATCGAGGACACCGTCGACTACGCCCAGGTGTGTGACGTGGCCAACCTCGTTGCTCAGCAGCGCTCCTACAAGACGCTGGAGCGCCTCTGCGCCGCGATCGCCGACCGGCTGCTGGAGCAGTACGAGGCGCATGCCGTCTGGGTCAAGGCCGCCAAGCCCGAGCCGCCGCTTGCGCTACCCGTGACCGAGGTGTCGGTCGAGGTGTGGCGCGAGAGTCACGGCTGACAGGAGCGGTGGGTGGGGTCCGAGTTGACCACCACCGGCACCGGCTATCTGGGGCTCGGCTCGAACATCGGCGATACGCGCGCCCATCTGGCGGCGGCCGTCGCCGCCCTGCCGGATCACGGAGTGCGCGTGCTGGGCTGCTCGTCGCTGTATGAGACCGAGCCTGTCGGGCTCGTGCTCGATCAGCCGAACTTCCTCAACGCCTGCGTGCGGGTCCAAACCGACCTTGGCCCCGAGGATCTGCTCGACGCCTGCAAGGCGGTGGAGAGGCAGGTGGGGCGGGCCGCCGGTGGTCCCCGTCACGGCCCGCGTGTGATCGACGTCGACCTGCTGCTGCTGGGCGACCTCACCTACAGCTCGGCGCGGCTCACCCTTCCGCATGCCGAGACGGGCTCGCGCCGGTTCGTGCTGGTGCCGTTGCTGGAGCTCGATCCGGAGCTCGCGCTGCCCTCCGGACAACGGCTGGCGGACACGCTGGCGGCACTGGGCGGGCGGGATTCGGGTCAGTCGGTGCGCCGTGTCGCGCCGCCGTTGCTGTAATTGGGCACTGCCATGCTCCTCGTCGTCGACGTCGGCAACACCCAGACCCACTTCGGCGTCTACCGCGACGGCGAGCAGGTCGTGGCCGAGCACTGGCGCTTTGCCACCGTGCGCGACTCCACCCGCGACGAGCTGGGCGCCCGTCTCTCGAACCTGCTCGAGCTGCGCGGACTGGCCCTGCGTGACATCAACCGGTCGATCGTCTCCTCCACCGTGCCCCAGCTCTCGCAGGAGTGGACGGGGATGTCGGACCTGTACCTCGATCACAACATGCTCGACGTGGGCCCCTCGATTCGCACCGGGATGCCGATCCGGATCGACAACCCGCGCGAGGTCGGCGCCGACCGCCTGGTCAACGCGATCGCCGCCTACGCCCGGTTCGGCCGCGCCTGCATCGTCGTCGACTTCGGCACCGCCATCACCTACGACGCGGTCTCTGACCTCGGCGAGTACCTCGGCGGGATCATCACGCCCGGCGTTGAGATCTCGCTCGACGCGCTCTACGAGCGCGCGGCCAAGCTGCCCAAGGTGGAACTTCTGGAGCCGCGGGCACTCATCGGGAAGTCGACGGTGGAGGCGATCCGCAGCGGAATCGCCTTCGGGTTCGCGGGTCAGGTCGAAGGGATCGTTGGGCGGCTCCGGCAGGAGCTGGGGCAGGACACGCCCGTCATCGCCACCGGCGGCCTGGCTCAGGTCGTCGTCCCGTTCGCCCGCGCGACGATCGACGAGGTCGACGACCTCCTGACCCTCACCGGGCTGCGCCTCATCTGGGAGCGCAACGCCGACCTGGGGCCGGATCCCGGACGCGGCGAGCCGGTGGCTTAGACCGGCGGGACCGGCACGTCGGGCGTGCGGGCCACGCTCGCGGCCAGGATGAGGAAGGCGAGGCGGCGGCGGTTGTCCGGCTCGGCCGCGGTGAGCTCGTCGAAGATGTCCAGCAACGACCGGATGGCGGCGAACAGGGGAGCGTCGTCGACGCCGTCGGGCACGTCGCAGGCCATCCGCGCCAGCGCCAGCATCTCCGGGCCGCCGTCGTTGCCGCGCATGGTGGCGATGGCGCCGAGCATGACGTACTCCGCCACGCGATCGAGCAGGACGTGCGAGGCGCGGTCGCGCTCCCCGACCGCGGGCCCGGCGGGCTCCAGCGACTCACCGGCGGCAATCCGCAGCGACTGCTCGGAGGTGATGGAGCGGATCTGCTCGGCGGACAGGCCCACCTGGACCGCCGAGCGCAGCTGGAAGATGGCCGACATCAGCGTGTGCCCGTAGGGCGCGTCGGAGGCGAAGAGGATCTGCCCCGGGGGCACGAGCGCGAACAGCGCCTGCAGATCGGCGGGCATCCACCACGCCGTGTCGAACATGAGGTTGGGGTGGTCGGCGGCGACGCGCCAGATCCACGACAGGTCGCACACGCCCGCGTGGGCGAGGATGAACCGCGCGCGCGGAAAGGCGCTCGCCAGCTCCACCGCGTGGATGCCGAGCGCCGGGATCCCCCGGCCGGCGTGGATGAGGATCGGCAGGTCGCGCTCGTTGGCGACGGCGGACAGCTCGCGGACGGCGGGGTGATCGAGGGTGAACTGCTCGGCTCGCGGGTGCAGCTTGATGCCCTTGGCGCCGGCCTCCAGCGCGCGCTCGGCCTCGGCGCGCGCGTCGCCGTTGTTGGGGCTGACCCGGCAGAACGGGGTGAGCAGGCCGTCGGCCTGCGACGCGGCGTCGATCACCATGTCATTGGCCGGGGGGTAGCCGTCGGGCTCGTGCATGGGGAACACGAAGGCGCCCCGCGCCCGCGCGGTGCCGAGGGTGTCCAGCAGCTCGCCCGGGGTCTGCTTCATCCCATCGGGATCGTTCTGGCCCAGGTGCGTGTGGGCGTCGAAGAGCTCGACGCCGGGAACCTGGTCGAGCATCAGGTCCGCCCACGGGCGAATGAGCGAGGTGATGTCCATGTCCCTCATTCGTACCATGAGTTGCTCGTGGCTCCGCTTCTGGACAGCCCCAGCCGCCCCGCGCAGGCGTCGCTCACCGATCGCTGGAGCCTCGGCGGGGTTCCGATCGCCAACCGCGTCGTGCTGGCCCCGCTGGCGGGCATCGGCAACTGGTTCGTGCGCCTGCAGGCCAAGCGCCACGGCGCGGGGCTGGTGGTCTCAGAGATGGTCTCCAGCCACGCTGTGCATTACCGCAACGAGCGCACGTGCACCGAGCTGCTGCGCATCCACCCCGACGAGCACCCCGTCTCCATGCAGCTGTTCGGCTCCGATCCCGACGTCATGGAGTCCGCCGCCGAGCGGGTCGCCGCCGCCGGAGCGGACCTCATCGATCTCAACATGGGCTGTCCGGTCCCCAAGGTGTGCAAGACCGGGGCCGGCGTGGCGCTGCTCTCTGATCCTGACCGGGCCGTCGCAGTGGCACGGGCGGCCGGCCGCGGCAGCGGGCTCCCGGTGACGGTCAAGCTGCGCTCCGGCGTCCGGCCGGGCGATCTCAGCGGCATCGAGGTCGCCCGCCGGCTGGCCGAGGAGGGTGTCGTCGCCGGCCTGTGCATCCATCCCCGCCACGCCTCCCAGCGCCACTCCGGCAAGCCCGACTACGAGCTTGCCCGCCGCCTGGTGGAGGAGCTGCCGGTCCCCGTGGTCATCTCGGGCGGCCTGCGCACCCCGCAGCTGGCCCGTGAGGCGTTCGAGCGCACCGGTGCGGCCGCCGTGGCGCTGGCCCGTGGCTCGCTGGGCAACCCGTGGCTGTTCTCGCAGCTGTTGGGCGAGCAGGCGTCCGAGCCGACCCGCGCCGAGATCCTGGACGAGCTCGACTGGGTCATCGAGCGGGCGGCCGAGCACCTCGGCACCGAGCGTGCGGGCCGCTACCTGCGCAAGTTCTACCCGTGGTACGTCGAGCGCCTCGGCAGCGACAAGTCGCTGCAGGACGCGCTGCAGCGCGCGGAGTCGATCGAGGCCGCGCGAAAGCTGCTCGCGGCCCTCTGAGCGCCGCCGGCAGCGGCGTGTATGATCCCCGCGCTGGCCTCTCGGATGGGGGGCGGCAGCCGGGGCAAATGGGGCCGCGGGATTGGTGACAACGAGATATAGGGGGCCGTGATGAGCCGAAGCCGGAAGAGGCTTGTGCAGGTGCTGGTGATGAGTCTGGCGGCGGTGGGCGTGCCCATCCTGCTCGGTGCCACGAGCGCCGCGGCCTCGAGCCCGCGGATTGCCGTGGGCGCGGCGGCACGGCTGCCGCACGGGGCGCGCGTCGGTCACG
>JBAQGP010000582.1:0-7167 GCA_049287845.1 Solirubrobacteraceae bacterium
CCACTGGCCGTTGCGGATTCGAGAACCCGCAGCGTGTGGCCCGCGTCAGCGTTGGATGGCGTGTAGGTCTGAGCGGTCGCCCCGGCAATTGCGGAGCAGTTGGCGCCGGACGCGTCGCAGTCCTGCCACTGGTACGAGTAGCCCGTCGGGCTCTTCGGAATCCAGCCGCCGTGCGATTCGGTGAGCTTCTGCCCTGCCTGCGCGGTCCCCGCGATCGTCGGGGCCGCGGTATTGCCGGGCGTGACGACGGTCGTTGTTGTATGGGAGTGCGTTGACGCGGAGCCCGCTGCGTTGGTGGCCGTGACGTAGGCCACCAGGATGTGGCCGAGGTCGGCGTCCTGGAGGGCCCGCGTGGGCGAGGAGCTCGGAGGGATGGGGAGCGCCTGGCCGCAGTTGAGGCCGGCGCCATCGCACCGCCGCCACTGATACCCGAAGGTCATCGGCAAGCTCCCGTCCCACGTGCCCGACGTGACGCTGAGCGTCTGGCCATCCTGGGTGTTGCCGGAGATCACCGGCCCCACGCGATTGAGCGGCACGCCATTGGAGACCGCACCACTCGGCGCCGAGGCCAGGGCCGTGCTGCTCCCCGGCGAGCTCGTGGCCGTGACGAGGAAGACCAAGGTGTGTCCAACGTCACCCTGCGCGACCTGGTACGTCGTGTTGGTCGAAGGGGCCCCGGCGGCCGGGGTGCAGACAGTTCCGGTGGAGTCGCAATCCTCCCACTGATACTTGTAGTAGCTCGCTCCGGTCCAGGTGCCCTTGTTGCCGAGGAGGTACTCGCCCACCTCCGGCGCGGCGACCTCGTTCGGGCGTTGCGCGCCAGGCGGTTGCTGGATCGTCGGCGGTGCCGTGTTGACCGGCGGTGGCAGCGGCGTGGCCAGCGGAGCCGCTCCTGCTGTGGCCGGGATGACGACGGCGGCGGCCAGGATGCCAAGGACTGGCGCGAGCCGCCGGCGTACCGGCTTGCTGTGACTACGATGCATGAATACTGCCCCCTGTTGTGACTGGTACCTGCGGCATTGTGATTGCCCCTTTGTTTGTTGTGTGCGTCATTGCGAGTGGGAGCGTCATAGCCCCACGACCTTGGCGAGCCTGGCCGCGCTGAGCAGAAGTGCCAGTAACATCGCCAGCGCGGCAAGCGGTGCGAGGGATCTCGCGATGGAGGCGAAGCGTCCAGTGCCTGCCCCCTTCCCCACTTCGAGGGGAATCGCGACGGCCAGCGTCGCCAAGGTCACAAGGAGAAGACGCCCCTCGTAGGCGGCCTGGGCCGCCTGGAGCAGCAGCCACGCCAGTCCGGCGGCCGCGAGTCCGAGCAGGGCGGGGAGCGCCAGCAGCCATGCGACCATGCCGCCAACCAATAAGCGGCGTACGGGTCCAGGGGCGCGGATGCTGCGGTCGGTCAGACCCCGCCAGAGGCCGATGTAGTTGCCCACGGCAAAACCGGCGAAATACGGCCAGGGCCGCAGCGCCTGCCTAGTCCCGCGGACGAGCCCCAGCGCCGCGGCGGCAAACGGGATGACCATTGCGTTGACCAGCGCGGGGCGACCGTGCTTGCGGACCATGCGGCCCAGGCCGGCGCCATCGGCGAGCCACTGTTTCCCGGCGAAGGCGAACCCGTCGGCGAAGCGATGCTGCCCGATCATCGTCTCCGAGACGCCGACCGGGAACCCGGCTGTGTTCAGCCGGATCCGGAGGTCGATGTCCTCGCCCGATCGCAGGTCGCCGTCGAGGGGATTGGCCAAGAGCAGGTCTCGTGAAACGAGGCTGGCGCACACCCCGAACCACCCTTTGCTCTGCCCGTGGTTGTGATGATCGGCCAGCGACCGGCTCCAGTAGTCGCCGGCGCCCACGCTGCGGAGCCCCGCCTGAAGCGCGACCAGGTGACGGTCGCGGCGCTCCTGGTCCAGGTCGCGAAGGGCGTTCGGCGGTAGCACGACATCGGCGTCCACCAGCGCCACCCACGGCTGAGACGCCGAAGCGACGCCCATCATCCGTGCGGCCGCGACACCAGCTCCTCCGTCATCGATCACCTTGTCGACCCAGGGCCGGGCGAACTCCACCGTGCGGTCCGTGGAGCCGCCGTCCACCAGGATGATCTCGGCGGGATCGTTCGCGCGGATCGCGGATAGACACGACTCGATCCAGTGCTCGGCATTGCGAGCCGGGACCACCGCGCTGACGCGCGGCGCCCCGTCCTCGGTCGTGGCCGGGAGCGCGAGCTCGATGGCGGCCTCCGGAACGAGCGCGAGGGCCGGGGCCTGCTTCTGCGTCATGCCGACCGAGCGCCAGGAGAACCGAGTCCTCGCCTCGGGGGCGTCGTCGAACCAGACGATGTTGATCGTCTCCCCGCCCACGACAAGCCGACGCACGACCCGGATTGTCTCCGGCTTCGATGGCCGGGTGCCCCGCAGCCGGCGGGCGCGCGCGAGGAACGCACTCCAGAGGTAGGCGAACGGGCCGACCAGCATGCCGAGCCGCATCAGCCACCGGAGACGCACCGGATACCGGCTGAGCTCGTCGCCGTCGAGTTGTGGTGCGGGATTGCGTGAGTAGCGCACCGCGGCGGGTATCGCCCCCAGCCAGACCCGGCGTCCCGGGCCGGCGATGAGCCGCTTGCTGATGATCGCACCGAGGCCGATCCCGTAGCCGTAGATCTGCCGCCGGGCGGCCTCGGCGTTGGCGGGGTGCTCACGCCAGACGATCGCGCTGGGCTCGTAGGAGATCGTGTAGCCGCTCCGCAGCAGCCGGACGAGCAAATCGATGTGCTCCCCCCCACGTGCCGGCGTCGCAGGTCCCAACGCGACGTCGAAACCTCCGAGCTCTCGGGCGACGTGGGTCAGCATGACGGTGCCCGCGCCTGACCCAAGGCCGCCCGCCGCGCACGCGAGGAGAGGGTGTCCGTTGCGGGCGTCGGAGCGACAATAGGTCCGGCGCGCCCACCCCTCCGCGCACAGCTCCGGAGCGAATCCGGTTGCGTCCCGCACCTGGGGTGACGCGCTTCGACCTGTCACACACACCACGTCGTCTTCGCCGAGAAGGGCCTCCACGCTGGTACGAATCCACTGTTCATCGACGGCGGCGTCGTCGTCTATGAAGGCCACGATCATCGCCTCGGCCCGGGCCAGCCCGGTGTTGCGCGCCATCGACGCCGACGACCACGGCTCCTCGAGGTAACGCAGCCTCAGCTCGCCGGGGAATTGGGTGACCAGCATCCGCGCCGTGTCGGGCGAACGAGGACCGTGATCGACGACGATCACCTCGAAGTCGTCGTAGTCGGAGCGCAGAACCGAACGCAGACAGCGCTTCAGCGCCGGCGGGTTGCCGCTAGTGGTGATGATGACGCTCACCGCGCGCGCCGCGTCGGTGTGGTCCATGGATGCGGCCTCGGCCATGTCCGGCAGCCAGTCTCCGGCGACAGCTCGGGTGCCGTCAGGTGCTACGGCCATCTGCGCCCC
The DNA here is from genome assembly GCA_049287845.1 of Solirubrobacteraceae bacterium. Taxonomy (GTDB): domain Bacteria; phylum Actinomycetota; class Thermoleophilia; order Solirubrobacterales; family Solirubrobacteraceae; genus Palsa-465. Next base: position 3,456 of record JBAQGP010000582.1, read on the forward strand.
TCGCTCACCCGATGCGCCGCCCGACCGCGAGTCGCCCACCACGATGTCTCGCCGGCTGCAGTCTGCGCATGTCCGAGCGGGGTCGAGGTGGCCAGGCGTCCGGCATCGAGTTGCGAGGAGAGGCCAACCAACTTCCTCGACCCGTTCTCCCGCTCAGACGGGTGTGGCGCGCTGAGCATCTCTTCATAGACATCCCAGGTGGCATCGATCGCGGCGTCCCAGGAGGTTGCCGAGGAGGTGAGCAGCTCCGGATTGGGGATGACCGAGAGCCGAGAGGCCTCCTCGATCGCGTCCGCCACGTCCAGCGGTGAGCCTCTCGGCGCAACGAAGATCACGCCACCCCCCACCCGCTCAGCGGCATCTCGTTGGATGGGGAGGTCCGACGACACCACTGACACGCCCGCCGCGCACGCCTCGGTCACCGCGGTTCCGGAGCTCTGCTCGCCTGGCAGTGAGACCACGACGGCCGCCGTACGGAGCCATCGGTGCAGCACTGCGTCAGAGACCGGTCCGGTGAATTGCACGCGCGAGGACACGCGAAGGTCGGCGGCAAACGCCTGGAGACGATCGCGCACGGGTCCGTCACCGACCACCACGAGCCGGAACTCCGGGGCCAGACTGGCCATGGCGGCGATCGCCCGTCCCACGCCAGTGCCCCGTTCGAGCCGGTCCACCGCCAGCACCACGGTGCCGGGTAGGTCAAACGGCTCAGCGGAGCGGATCGCCTCGGGGTCGACGCCGTCGGGCACGACCCGCGTCCGGCTCGCCGTTTGCGGGATGCTGCCGCACAGCAGCTCCCGCTCGAAATCCGATCGGCACACGATCCGTGGCGCCGCGGCGAGCATGGCCCGCGCGGCTCGCGTGTGGGGCCACCCCAGGAAAGCCCCGGCAGAGGCACACGGTGTGAGGACGAGCCGGCGAACCCGTGCGCTGGCCACTGCCAGGGCCAGCGGCGCCTGTCGGGTATGGACGTCGATGACGTCGAACTCGTGGGCGGTCAGACGAAGCCGCTCGCGCAGCCTTGGCGCCACTGCGAACCGCAGAGGACCGGCCACGGCGGGGAAGGTCCGCGTGGTCACTCCGGCACGGTGCTGGACCGAGGCGCGGACGGGGCCCTGGGTCAGGACCTCCACCTGCGCCCCGCGCTCCGCGAGCCCACGTGCCAGCCGATCCACGCGGCGCTCAAGCCGCCCAGGCTCGGGCAAGAAGCTCGATGCAACCAGCGCGACCCTCATGATCCCACCAGCCGTGAGGCGATGCGCGGCATGAACGACCGCCGCGAGGTCGCTACCGGCAGCTCGCGCACGATCGTGCGCAGAACGCGCGACCCATCCGGCAATGCGCGGAGGTTGCTCGTCCCGTGGAGGCGAACGTTCTCGTAGCTGGGAACCTCATGAACGATCAGGCCCGCCTTCGCGATCCGGACGTTGATCAGGGTCTCGACCTCGAACCCGTCGCAGTCGACCCGCATGTAAGGGAGGCACCGCGCCCAGAAGGCGTTGTAGCCGTAGCACAGGTCGGTGTAGCTGGTCCCGTAGAGCTTGTTGACGATCGCCCGCAGGACATAATTGCCGAGGCCGCGGGCGAGAGTGATATCGGCGCTCGAGCCTCCCTGCGCGAAACGTGAGCCCTTGACGAAGTCGGCGCCGTTGCACAGCGCGGAGACGAACCGCGGAATCTCCGCCGGGTCGGTGGAGCCATCGGCATCGAGCATGACGATGACGTCGCCCGTGCAGGCAGCGAAGCCGTCAGCCATCGCGTTGCCCTTGCCCTTCCCTGACTGGGTCACGATGCGGACGTCGGGACGAAGCCGATTGGCAACGGCCACGGTGTCGTCCACCGAATGGCCGTCGACCAGGATCACCTCGTGAAGCCCCTCGGGAAGGCGCGAGAACGCGTACGGCAGGTTCTCGGCCTCGTTCATCGCCGGTATCACAACGCTCACCCGCGGCCCGGTCGGCGCCAGCGTCGCCACTGGCTGCCGTGCTCCGCGATGGCGCACCGAAGTGTCAAATGGAATCTCAACGCTCGTGTCGTCGCTGAGTACTTCAAGCCCCGTCGAAGGCATCCGATCCTCGTTCCACTGCAACATGGCTAAGCCCCCCAGATATGAAATTGTGATCATCCTGTGATCGCGATCTCGATTATGCATCCGAATCACACCGCCACAAGGGGAGCGGGCAATGACGTGACCCACCGCTTACGTCAAAGGTGTGAATGTGCGTCAGCGCGTCGCACCGCGCGCTGACCCGGCGTTGGAGCGCCGGGCCCGCGGAGAGGTCAGCCGTGGACAACTGCGGCCCGCGCGCCCACCCGTGCCGTGCCTTCTGACGCGACCGACCGGCCTCGCCCGGCGCGGGCGTCAGCCGATGCTGGGCTCCTGCTGGGCGGTCGGCTCGAGCATCTCGATCGCCCGGCGACGATTCGGGGCACCGAGCTTGCGCAGCACGGAGGCTACGTGGCGGCGCACGGTCACCTGGGAGATTCCGAGACGTGATGCGATCTGAGCGGTACCTTCGTGCTGGCGCAGACGTTCGAAGACCTCGAACTCGCGGCCCGTCAGTTCGACCTCCACCTGGTCCGGTTGCACCACGACGTGACGCCTCATCCCGCGCTCGCGGAATTCCAGGATGAGGCGCGCGGTCATGGCGCGAGGGAGGGCAGCCTCTCCTCGCGTGACGCCGCGGATCGCATGCGGGAGACGGCTCGCCTGAGTACTCATCAGTAGATATCCGTCAGCGCCGGCTCGCAGGGCCTCGAGCAGATCCTCGTCACGAGCTGTACGGGTCATCATCACGATCTTCGTGTCGGGGAGCGACCGTTTGATCAAACGCGTGACCTCGACCCCGCTCCCCGGAAGGTCGATGGCGATGATGCAGACGTCCGGCCGGTGCTCGGCCGACAGGCGCACCGCATCATCGGCGTGGGATGCCTCAGCGACCACGTGGAGGCCGTGAGGCTCGATGGCCCGCTTGATTCCCGCGCGGACCCCGACCTGATCGTCGGCCACCATGATCCGGAGCTCGTCCGGAGCGGAGGCCACAGCATCGATCCAGTTCGCCCCGATCTTCGGTTCCTTCAGACCCCCCGCTGCGTGCACCCGGCTGCTCCCCTTGTTCTGATAGCACAACCTAGCATGGGTTAAACGCCACGAAGGCGCCCGTTCATTCGTGAACGCAGGAGGGGCGAGGAAGCCCATTGGCGGGCACGCCGCGAGTCACGAGACTCTGCATCGATCGGGCGCATGACCGCCCGCTGAGTAAGAAAAATCATAGAAAGCGCGGCGCACGTGCTGGCTGTCAAATGTGAACAACTTCTTAGACAGCACGGTGCGGCTGTAAATAGCGCGTCGGCTGGTGGTGACAATCATCAGCCGGTTGCGACGTGCCGCGGGGTACAGGGGCGATGAACACACGGTTTGTGGATAAGTTCTTAGAGGTACGCGGCGCGGTCGCGATCGTAAGTTGCGTCCTGGCAACTGTTGTCAGCTGGTCGGTGCTCGCTGCAGTCGCCGGTGCGGCGACGCTCTCGACGCCCACCATCTCGGGGACGGCGCAGGAGGGCCAGACCCTGACGGCCAACGCCGGCACGTCGGTTCCCGCAGGTGATTCGCTCGGGACGCCCAGCTACCAATGGCTTGTGTGCAAACCGACCTGCCCCGTCCCCGGCCTGACAAATCCGACCGGATCGACCTTGCTGCTGACGTCGGCCG
>JBAQGP010000583.1:0-2117 GCA_049287845.1 Solirubrobacteraceae bacterium
GTCCTAACCGCTCAGCGCGGCGACCGCCAGCTCTCCGAGCTGCCGCTCGGCGTCGTGCAGCGCCTCGGTGTCGATGCGTCGCCGCGACGGCAGCACGGTGTCGGACACGATCAGCGCGCACCCGGCGTGCAGGCCACGGCGGGTCGACAGCGCGAACAGCGTCGCCGTCTCCATGTCCACGGCGCGCGCCCCCTGGGCCCGCCACTCCTCCTCGACGCCCTCGCGACCGTCGTAAAACAGGTCGCTGCTCACGATCGGCCCGCGGGCCCCGCCCGGCCCGGCCGCGTCGAGGACCCGCGCCAGAAGGCCCGGGTCGGGGGCGACGCGGTCACCGGCGCCCAGCGCCCGGCTGGTTCCGTCGGCGGCGAGCGCCTCGGTGACCACCAGCAGCTCGCCCAGCGCCAGTGATGCGTCCAGCGCCCCGCAGGTCCCGACCCGCAGGAGCGTCCGTGCGCCCAGGTCGGCGAGCTCCGCGATGACGATCGCGGCGCTCGGGCCGCCCATGCCCGTGCTCTGGATGGTGAGCGGCCGGCCGTCGTGCGCCTCGCCGGTGTAGCCCCACAGCCCGCGGTTGTGGTTGAACATCTTGGGCTGCTCGAGCAGCGACTGGGCCAGCAGCAGGGCGCGGCCCGGGTCCCCGGGGAGTAGGACGCGCTCGGCCAGGGCCGCCGTGGGCAGCAGGTGAACCGTGGACACGGCCCGGCAGCTTAGGGCCGTGACGAGACCCTGGGTGCGGCCGGGCGGGGGCGGGCTCAGGGCCATACACTCGCCTGCGTGGCGGAGTTCCGCTCACCCAAGGAGTTCCGGGAGGTCATGGACCGCACCTTCGCGCTCATGAGCGACGACCCCGGCATGGGCCCCAAGCTCCGCGACGCCGACACGCCTCAGCGCTTCGAGTTCACCGACCTGGACCTCGTCGTCAACATCCGCGCGGGCGGGGAGGGTGAGCCCAACCTGGCCTGGGAGTGGTCCGACGAGATCGACTGGGAGCCCAGGGTCCGGATGGCGATGAACTCCGAGACCGCGAATCGCTATTTCCAGGGCAAGGAGAACGTTGCGATCGCGATCGCCCGCCGTCGTATCAAGACCGGCGGGGACGTGAAGGCAGCGCTCGCTCTGATCCCCATCACCAAGCCCCTGTACGAGCGCTACCGGCAGATGATCGCTGCGGACTATCCGCATCTGGAGCTGTGATCGAGAGGTCACGTTGCCCGGCGCCGCATAGGTGGCCACGCGCCGGCCACTCGCCAGAACTGCGCACGAATCTCCCCGATATCAGCACCCCGCGATTGACAGACGGCGCGATGGCGAGTAGACCTAGGACACAACGCAAGGCAACAGGCCGGAGCGTGATCGCCGCCTCTGGCACGATCGCGAGGCGCCGCCGGAAACGTGACGAGCGCCAACGGCCGACGCAGCGGGCCGTGACGCCCGCGGGCGACGGGGCCTGGCACTCACCGAGACCCCGTCGCCGACTTGCGTTGGGCACACGTGCGCCGACGCGCGCCGCCAGGTCGTGTGACGCCAGATCGTCCGCCGACAGGGAGGTTGCCGGCGCCGTTCCACCCGACGGAGATGAGTCATGCCGCTGCGTCATGCCGCGCCAGGGCCAGGAGGGGGTCGAGTGAGCGACCTCATCGAGCCTGTCCGCGCCGGCGGCCTGCTGCGCTCTGACGGGCCTGTGGTTGTCCTGGTCTCCGGGGGGCGCGACTCCCTCTGCCTCCTTGACCTGGCGGCACGCATCGCGGGGCCCGAATGCGTCACGGTGCTGCACGTCAACTACGGGCTGCGCGAGGCGGCCGGGGAAGACGAGCGCCACTGCCGGCGGCTCTGCGACGAGCTCGGCGTCAGGCTCGAGGTCCGCCGCGCCGGCTCCGACGGCATCGCCGCGCCGCCCCAGACCGGCAACCTCCAGGCATGGGCACGCGACGCGCGCTACGCCGCCGCGGTCCCGCTCGCGAGCCGCGACGCCGACATCGCGGCCGGGCACACCGCCACCGATCAGGTGGAGACGATCCTCTATCGCCTGGCCTCCTCGCCGAGCCGCCGGGCGCTTCTGGGCATGCGCCCGCGTGAGGGCCGGCTGGTCCGCCCGCTGCTGGGTTTCACCCGCGCGC
>JBAQGP010000584.1:0-8185 GCA_049287845.1 Solirubrobacteraceae bacterium
ACGTCTCGATTCCGGGCTCCCAGATCGTCGGCCCGGAGGGCGACGGCGCCGCCTCAAACGATGAGGCGGTCGACCCGTGGTTCCTCATCGGCTCCTCGGCGGTGTGGAACGGCCTCGCGCTCGGCGCCATCGACATCGCCAAGCGCCAGACCACGCGCAAGAAGCACGTCGACGTCGGGCTGCGCGTCGCCGACTACCCGACGATCCAGGACTACGTCGGCGAGGCGGTGATGGACACCAACGCCTGCCGCCTGTTCGGGTTCTCGGTGTCCCAGGCGATGGACAACGCCACCGATCACAACACCAAGCGGATGGCCCCCGGGGAGTTCGCCCGCGCCAACTTCCTGCACTGGGCGTGGCAGATCAAGTTCGAGGCGGCCAAGAACACCGCCCACGTCGTGGACAAGATGCTCCACGCCTGCGGCGGCACCGGCTACAAGCGCGACATGGAGATGGAGCGCTACCTGCGTGACGCCAAGGCGGGCTGGGTCATGGGCCCGACCAACGAGGTCCTGCGCCAGTTCGTGGGCAAGGCGGTGCTGCTCGGCTTCGACAGCCTCGACTACTGGAACCAGACCTACAACCGCCGGGCCGTCGAGAACGAGATCAAGAAGCTCGACGCCGACGGCAAGCGCAAGCTCGCCGAGGAGCTCATGGCCCAGGTGGACAAGGCCGCGGCTCCGGCCTAGGGGCGCTGACGTGGCGACGCTCGCGCCTTCGGGCCTGCTCGTGATCGACCGTGCTGTCGAGCGCTACCCGGTCCGCCCGGGCGGCGTCACGGTCGTCGCGCTCGGCGGCGACGACGAGCTGCGGATCATGGATCGGTTCGGCGGGCAGGTCGCGGAGCTGACCGCCGTGGGCGCGCCCCTCGGCCCGGCACCTGACGCGGACGCCACCGTGCTACGTGCACGGGGGGTCGCGGTCGCCGGACTTGACCCGTCGCAGGCGCGCTGCGTGCAGCTGTTCGGGCCGGACTCGGCGCCGGGCTCCGAGCTGTCCTTCAACGCCACCGGGGAGACGACGGTGATCGTCGGTGCGCCCGGCGGCCGGGTGGTCGACGGCGAGCAGCCCGCCACCGAGCTTGCCCTCGAGATACGGCGGGCGGCCCCACGCGCGGCCGTGGACGTCGAGCTGCCGCCGCCGCTGGCCGAGCCTCGACTGGACTTCCGCATCGACCCGGCGTCGGCGCGGAGCTACGAGGTCCGCGAGGGCGAGTACATCCAGATCATCGACGTGCGCGGCAAGCAGTGCTCGGACTTCCTGGCCTTTGACCGTGCCAAGCTGGAGGCCGGGCGGGAGCGTGGCCTGGACGCGACGGTGACCCGAACCTTGATGGGCAACGCCTATCCCCAGCCTGGCCTGTACCGCAAGTTCTACGACCTCGACATGGACCCGCTGGTGGAGGTGGTGCGTGACACCGTCGGCCGCCACGACACCTTCGCGCTGGCCTGCCAGGCCAAGTACTACGAGGACATGGGCTATCCGGGCCACATCAACTGCACCGACAACTTCAACGGTGCCCTGCGCGCGTTCGAGATCGCCCCGCGCAAGGGGTGGGCGGCCCTGAACTTCTTCTACAACACGAGCTTTGACTCACACATGCAGCTCGCGTTCGACGAGCCGTGGTCGCGTCCGGGCGACTACGTGATGCTGCGGGCCTCCAGCGATCTGGTGTGTGCGTCCTCGGCCTGCCCTGATGACATCGACCCATCCAATGCCTGGGAGGTGACAGATGTTCACGTGCGCGTCTACTCGCCGGAGAACCGCTTCTCGATGGCCGTCGCCCGGCGCGTGACCGCCGATGCCGAGGCGGTCCTCACCCGGGAGACCGCCTTCAACTCAAAGACGTCGCAGCTGACCAAGAGCTTCGTGGAATACCGCGGCTACTGGCTGCCTCACTGCTTCAACAACGAAGGCGCCATCGCCGAGTACTGGGCCTGCCGCGAGAAGCTGGCCGTGATGGACCTCTCGCCCCTGCGCAAGTGGGAGGTCCTGGGGCCCGACGCGGAGACGCTCATGCAGCGGGTCGCCACCCGCAACATCCGGAAGCTGGCCGTGGGCCAGGTCGTCTACACGGCGCTGTGCAACGAGACCGGTGGCATGATCGACGACGCCACCGTATTCCGGCTGGGCCAGGACAACTTCCGCTTCGTGGGCGGCGACGAGTACGACGGCGTCTGGATGCGCCAGGTGGCCGACCGGCTGGGCCTGAAGGTGTGGATCAAGCCGACCACCGACCAGCTGCACAACATCGCCGTCCAAGGGCCGCTGAGCCGCGAGGCGCTGGCTGAGTTCGTCTGGACGCCGCCGGCCCAGCCGGGGCTGGAGGAGCTGAAGTGGTTCCGCTTCGTGGTGGGGCGGATCGGTGACTACGACGGGGTGCCCATCGTCGTCTCGCGCACCGGCTACACCGGCGAGCTGGGCTATGAGATCTTCTGCCACCCGTCTGACGCCGATGCGGTATGGGACGCCGTGTGGACGGCGGGCGAGCCGCGCGGCATCAAGCCCCTGGGCCTCGAGGCCCTCGACATGCTGCGCATCGAGTCGGGGCTCATCTTCGCCGGGTACGAGTTCGACGATCAGGTGGACCCGTTCGAGGCCGGCATCGGCTTCGCCGTCGCGCTCGACGTGGATGAGGACTTCGTCGGGCGCGATGCGCTTCTCGAGCGCCGTGAGCACCCGCAGCGCACGCTCGTCGGCCTGGAGCTGGAGGGCAACGAGACGGCCGGCCATGGCGACGAGGTCTACGTCGACCGCCGCCGGGTGGGCGTGGTCACCAGCGGCACGCGCTCGCCGCTGCTGCGCAAGTCGATCGCGCTCTGTCGCATGGCGATGCAGTACTCAGAGATCGGGACGGCGGTCGAGATCGGCAAGCTCGACGGGCTCCAGAAACGGATCCCCGCCACCGTCGTACGATTCCCCTTCTATGACCCGGAGAAGAAACGCCCGCGGGCGTGACCGATAGAGAGGGCATTGCTCGCCTGACCAGGGTGGCCAAGGTCGCGCCACCCACGGAGAGCACCGGCCTCATGCCCCCGGTCCGTGTGGGCGCGTCCCCCACTCGGCCGGTCCCGCCGCCGCGGACGGCCTTGGAGGCGCCCACGGGCGTGGCCAGGCTCACGCCCCGTTCGGCGGCGGCCGAGGCCGCGGCCCGGGAGCTGCGCAACGTCATGGGCCGCTTCGCCACCGGGGTGACGGTGGTCACCACCACCCATCGCGACACGATCCACGGCATGACCGCCAACGCCTTTCTGTCGGTCTCGCTGCGCCCGCCGCTGGTCCTGGTGTCCCTCGGGCGCTGCCGGATGAGCGAGATGCTGCCCCGGACCGGCCGCTACGGGGTGAGCGTGCTCGCGTCCGACCAGGAGCAGTTCGCCGCCCACTTTGCGGCCCAGCGCACGTCCAACGTGGACCCGACGTTCGTGTGGCAGAACGACTTGCCGTTGCTGGACGGGGCCTTGGCCCATGTCGGCTGCCGCGTCGTCGACGTCCACCCCGTGGGCGACCACGTGCTGTGGATCGGCGAGGTGGAGCACCTCTACCATCGCGAGGGCGAGCCGCTGCTGTTCTACACGGGGCGGTTCGGGACGCTGCGCGAGACCGAGGACCGCGAGACCGCCGCGCGGCAGGCCTCCGGCGGCTCGGGCGGCTCGGGCGGCTAGCCCCAGCGGCGTCCGCCCACAACGCGGGTGCACGTCAACGGCGGACGATCGAATGCCGCGCGGACGGCGGGCGGCGGCTCCGGACCCCGACCTCCAAAACGCGACAAATCGGGCTGGCGCGTTCGGATTTGTCCCCAAACGCACCGCCCACGCGCATTCGGGGACAAATCAGATCAGCGGATCCGGATTTGTCGCGTTTTGGAGGTTCGCACCGCTGACGGGTTCGCCGCTGACCGTCCGCGCGCCCTTCAAAGCCCGCCGTTGACGCGCGCCCGCGTTGTGCCCACAGGCCGGAAAAACTCGCTCACCGCCCCGGCGCGATCCACACCAGACACCCCGCCCGCCGCCGGATCCGCCACGCAGCCACGGTGCGCCACCACCGCGGTGAGCGCCGCGGATCCGGGCCCAGGACCACCAGCCCGGCGCCGCGCTCCTCGATCAGCTCCAGGAGCGCGGCCAGCGGCCGGCGCGACGAGATGCGCAGCAGCTCGGTCTTCACGCCCCGGGCGGCCGCCCGCGCGGCCGTCTCGCGGACGGCGTCGAGGTCCTCCTCATGGGGCAGGACCGCCACCTCGCGGGCCAGGACCAGTGTCGTGGGGTGCGGCGGCAGCCACAGCATGTTGGCGATGATCAGCCGGGCGCCGGTGTCCAGCGCGCTGTCGATGGCCATCCGCTCGGCCTCGGGGTGCACGCGGACCGAAAGGGTGGCGAGCACGACCGGGCGCGGCGCCGCATCGCGTTCGGCGGGGTCGCGCGCGGGGGCGTCGATGCCTTCGCGCTGGTGCAGGAGGGGCATGGGAGCGGTCGCCCACATGGTCGCACGGGCCAGGTGGAGCATGGTCGCCAACCACCCCGCTCCGTCCGGGCAAACTTGCCCATTGCTGTTTGACCCAATTTGTACAAACTGGTATAACCGCGGCCAACAGGCGCCGGTCTTCGACCTCGCGGATGAGGCCTTCGGCGCGCCGCAAAAATCAGGAGGGACGAGGCTTGGCTACTGCCACCGTCGAGGAGGTACAGCTCCTCAAGACGCTGCGCTGGTGGGACGGATTCGTCATCGCGCTCTGCAACCCCGGCTTCCTGCTCGGCAGCCTCGGATTCACATTGGGAATCTTCGGGGTCGTCGGCTCGATGATCTTGTGGGGGTGTTCGGCGGTGATCGGGCTGCTCCAGGCCTGGATCTACTCCGAGCCGGCAACGATGTTCGGCCACCGCAGCGGCGGCATCGCGCTCTACGCGCATGAGGGCTGGCGCAAGTACACGACCCTCGTGGGCCCGCTGTCCGCGTTCGGGTACTGGATCGGCTGGTCGGTCGTGCTGTCGATCTTCGGCAAGATCATCGGCGACCTGGCGACCTCGCAGTGGTGGCCCACCTCCCACCTGGCCATCGGCTTCCTGGGCAACACGCTCTCGTTGTCGTCGTTCATCGCGATCGGCTGCATCATCTTCGTGTGGGGCTTCAACATCTTCGGGCTGCGGCCCGCGGTCTGGTTCACCTACGCATGTGCCGCGCTGCTCATGGTGCCGCTGGCGCTGTTCATCATCGTCCCCTACTTCACCGGCCACTGGCACAGCTCGAACGTGCACTCCACGTTCCCCGGCCCGTGGGGTGGGATCAAGCTGGCGCTGGTCTACATGTTCATCCTCGCCTGGTCGGCATACGGCACCGAGGCGTGCGCGACGTTCGCGCCCGAGTACAAGTCGATCCAGGACACCCACCGGGCGCTGCGCTCGGCGGCCACGTTCATGCTGCTCGTCTGCCTGCTGCTCCCGCTGGGTCTGGGCGGCGTCGACGGCGTCGCCAAGGCGGTGACGACCGGGGCCGAGGGCCAGTTCTACACGGAGGCGATGGGAACCCTGGTGGGCCACGGCGCTGCCAGCTTCTTCACCATCTGCATCATCGCCAGCCTGCTGCTGTCGATGACCTCCTCGACGTCTGACGCCGGGCGTGCCCTGTTCGGGATCTCCCGCGCCGGCATGACGATCAAGCAGTTCGGCGTCCTGAACCGCTACCACGTGCCCGCGCGCGCCATGACGATGGACCTGACGGTCAACATCCTCCTGGTGCTCGTCATCAAGTCCAACCTGGCGATCCTGTACCTGAGCAACATCGGATACGTGATGGCGCACGTGTTCGCGCTCAGCGGGTTCCTGCTGTTGCGTCGCGACCGGCCCAACTGGCCGAGACCGATCAAGGTCGGCAACGGCTGGCTGCCGGTGGCCGCGTTCCTGTGCCTGTTGAACTTCGTGTTCCTCGTCGTCGGCTCGCTCGCGCCCAAGCTCAACGGCTACGGCACCTGGACCGACTTCTGGATCGGCATCGCGGTGCTCGCCGGGTCGCTGATCCTGTTCTGGTTCCGCCGGGTCGTCCAGGACGGCGAGCCCGTGCACTTCCGCGAGGACGTGCCGCAGGTGCCCTCGGCCGAGGAGCAGGCCGAGCTGGGCATTCCCGCCCCGACCGCGGCAGTGATCGCATGATCAAGACGATCGTCGTCGGCTACGACGAGACCGAGGCCTCGCGGCGCGCATTGGAGCGCGCCGCAACGCTGGCCAAGGCGTTTGAGGCCAAGCTGGTGGTCACCAGCGTGGCGCCGGTCACCATCACCACCACGGGCCGGTCCATCGGGGCCGACCCGGTGGAGACGGCCGCCGAGCACCGGCAGGAGCTTCATGACGCCCGCGTGTACCTGGAGGGCGAGGGCCTCAGTGCCGACTACGTCGAGGCCGTCGGCCACGAGGCCGAGTCGATCCTGGCGTCGGCGCGGGAGCGCTCCGCCGACCTGATCGTGGTCGGCTCGCGCGAGCTGTCGATGCTCCAGCGTCTGCTGGGTCAGAGCGTGTCAGCGGCCGTTTCACATGGCGCCCGCTGCGATGTGCTGATCGTCCACTAGCGACAACCACAGCAGGACACACCGGGCGCCGGCGGTACGCCATGATGACTCGATGGGCGCCGACACGACGATCCTCACCACGTGCCCGCGCGATTGCTATGACGCCTGCGGGATCGAGGTGGCCGTCCGCGACGGCGCCATTCGCCACGTCCGGGGGGACCGCCGCCACCCGGTGAGCCGCGGGCGGCTGTGCGCCAAGTGCACTGCTGCCTACAACGGCGCTCTGCTGGATCCCGGCGCGCGGCTGACCCAGCCGCTGCTCCGCGACGGCCCCAAGGCCACCCACGCCTTCCGCACCGCCACCTGGGACGAGGCGCTTGGCCACATCGCCGGTCGCCTCTCCGCCATCGCCGGCGACACCGATGCCGGGCGGCCGGGAGCGGGTTCGATCCTCAACGCCCACTACACCGGGACCGATGCCGTCCTGGGCTACGGCTTCGGCCTGCGCTTCATGCGCACGCTGGGGGCGCGCGAGGTCGAGCCCGACACCATCTGCAACAACGCCGGCCACGTCGCACTGAACTACCTGTTCGGGACCTCGGACGACGGGTTTGATCCCCGCACCGCGCAGGATGCCGCGTGCATCATGGTCTGGGGCGCCAATCCGTCGGCCTCGGCCCCTCACCAGCACGATCACTGGCTCCCCGAGGCGCCCGGGCAGGTGATCGTGGTCGACCCGATCCGGACCGAGAGCGCGCGCGCCGCCGACCTGCACCTCCAGCCGTTCCCGGGGTCAGACGCGGCCCTGGCCTTCGCCATGGCCCACGTGATCGTGCGCGAGGGCCTGCACGACCCGCGTCTGCTCGCCGAGCACGCCGTCGGCTGGGACGAGCTCGCGCCGGTGATCGAGCGCTGTCGGCCCGAGTGGGGCGAACGGACCACCGGCGTCCCGGCGCACGCCATCGAGCGCGCCGCCCGCCTCTACGGCGAGGGCCCGTCGCTGCTGTGGCTGGGCCAGGGCCTCCAGCGCCAGCCACGGGGCGGCAACGTCGTCCGTGCGGTGGCGCAGCTGGCTGCCATCAGCGGCAACCTCGGCCGCCGCGGCGCCGGGGTGCTCTACCTCAACGGCTCAGACAGCCGCGGGCTGGACGCCGAGTACGTGACCGGCGCGGGCCTGGCCGACCGATCCCCGGCGCCGATCAGCCACATGGAGCTCGTCGACTGGCTCGAGGACCCGGAGCGCACCCGCGCGCTGATCGCCTGGAACATCAACATCGCCGCCTCCAATCCCGACCAGGCCCGCCTGCGCGCCGCGCTGGCCCGCGAGGACCTGTTCACGGTGGCGATCGACCTGTTCGCCACCGACACCACCGATCTGGCCGACGTCGTGCTCCCGGCGGCGAGCTTCCTGGAGTGCGACGACCTCGTCGCCTCCTATTTTCACCTCAGCCTCTCCGCCCAGGTGGCCGTCTCCGCGCCCATGGGCGACGCGCTGCCCAACACCGAGATCTTCCGGCGCCTGGCCGGGGCCATGGGGATGACCGAGCCGGCGCTCTACGAGTCTGACCGCGAGGTCATCGACCATCTCCTCGCCGGCACCGGGCTGGGCCTCACCTTCTCGCAGCTCGCCGCCCGCGGCACCGTCTGGGCCACGAGCGAGCCGCGGATTCAGTTCGCCGACCTGCGCTTCCC
>JBAQGP010000585.1:0-3080 GCA_049287845.1 Solirubrobacteraceae bacterium
AGCTCGAGCAGGCCGCCGAGGCGCCCTGATGGGCCGGCGGGCGCGCGAGCGGGCCAGGCACGACGTGCTCAGCGCGCCGGTGACCGAGTACCGCGACGCCGCCGGTGACGTGCTGGCCCTGCGCGGAGCGCTGAGCCCGGCGACGCGACGGGCGTACACCGAGACGCTCACCGGCGGCCTGCACCGCGAGGACGCCCGGGCCCGCGCGATCGAGATGCTCTTCGAGCGCCTGGCGGTGTCCTGGACGATCTCGGAGATCCAGACCTCACGCCAGAAGGAGCTGCTCGCGCGCTACCGGATGGCCACCGCGGCCGAGCGCGAGTTCGTGCTGGCCAGCCTGCGCACCCACCTGGCGGAGAACTTCCCGGAGCTCGAGGCGCCGTGACGGCGCCCGTCCCCGATCCCGACGCCTTCGCGGCGCTCCTCTGTGACTGGTCGATGTCGGTCACGCCCGGCGACCGCGTCGGCATCCTCTCCACCACCCTGGCCCAGGAGCTGGCGGCGGCTCTTCACCGTGCCGTGCTCGAGCGCGACGCGTGGCCCTATGTCGCGCTGGAGCCGCCCGACCTGGCGGCTGACCTCTATCGCCACGCCCACGCTCGCCATCGCAGCGAGCCGCCGCCGACGCACCTGGCCCTGACCGGCGCGCTGGACGCCTTCGTCCGTATCGAGGCCCCCGCCAACACCACCGAGCTGGCCGGCGTTGACCCCACCGTCGTGGCCCAGGTAGCGACGGCTCGCCGGCCCTTTCAGGAGGCCTCGCTCAAGCTCCGCTGGACCGGCACGCTCCTGCCCACCCCGGCGCTGGCCCAGCAGGCACAGATGAGCACCAGCGAGTACGCCGACTTCGTCAACCGGGCGCTCTTCCTCGACCGCCCGGACCCGGTCGGGGCGTGGCGCGCTCTCAACGCCACCCAGGCGGCGATGGTCACGCGGCTGACCGAGGCGTCTGAGATCCACATCGAGGCCGAGGGCACCGACATCCGCCTCGACGTCGCCGGTCGCACCTGGATCAATTCCGACGGCCGCCACAACATGCCCAGCGGCGAGGTGTTCACCGGGCCGCGCGAGCGCTCGGCCAACGGCACCATCCGCTTCACGGTCCCCACCGGGCCGCGGCGGGGCATGACCGTCACCGGCGTGGAGCTGCGCTTCGTGAACGGCGAGGTGGTGTCCGCGAAGGCCGAGCGCGGCGATGACTACCTCCAGGCGGCACTGGCCACCGACGGCGGGGCCCGTTACCTCGGGGAGCTGGGCGTCGGAACCAACGTCGGCATCGACCGGGCCACCGGGCACGTGCTGCTCGACGAGAAGATGGCCGGCACCGTTCATCTTGCGCTCGGCCGCTCCTATCCGGAGACCGGCGGCACCAACGAGTCCGCCCTGCATTGGGATCTCATCTGCGACCTGCGCCACGGCGGCCGGCTCAGCGCCGACGGCGAGCCGATCATCGAGAACGGCGCGCTTGCGCTCTGACCCGCTCTCACGCGACTGCCGCCACCGAGGTGCATGCCGGGTGTGAGCGCTCACATGCTCACCTGCTATTAACGAGTTGTCGCCCTGGCGTCCAGTACTTTGGTCTGCACATGCGCCGCACGAAGATCGTCGCCACCATCGGCCCCGCCTCGCGTGACCCCGAAACGCTCACGCGCATGGTGTCGGCCGGGCTCGACGTCGCTCGGCTGAACTTCTCGCACGGCGACCGCGAGATGCACGCCGAGAACGCGGCGCGGGTGCGCGCGGCGTCGGCCGCCGTCGGCCGTCCGGTGGCGATCCTCCAGGACCTGCCTGGACCCAAGCTGCGCATCGGGCCGCTCGTGGATGACCGCGTGGAGCTCAAGCCGGGCGAGCGCCTCGTGCTCGTCTGTGGCAGCACCGACCGCGGCGACGGGCAGCGGATGTCGGTGTCGTGGGGCGGCCTGGCCGAGTGCGTGGACCCCGACGACGTCATCTACCTCGCCGACGGCGCGATCCGCCTGCGCGTCGAGAAAGTCCGGGGCGGCGAGTGCGAGGTCGAGACGGTGGTCGAGGTCGGCGGCTCGGTGGCCTCGCGCCAGGGGCTGAACATCCCCGGCAACACCCGCGGCCTGGTGGCGGTGCCCGAGGAGGATCTCGACATGCTGCGCTTCGGCGAGTCGATCGGCGTCGACGTCGTCGCCCTGTCCTTCGTGCG
The DNA here is from genome assembly GCA_049287845.1 of Solirubrobacteraceae bacterium. GTDB lineage: Bacteria > Actinomycetota > Thermoleophilia > Solirubrobacterales > Solirubrobacteraceae > Palsa-465. The sequence continues at coordinate 2,174 of JBAQGP010000585.1, forward strand.
CAGCGCCGAGGACGTCGAGTACGTGCGCCGCCACACCCGGCTGCCCCTGGTGGCCAAGATCGAGAAGCCGCAGGCCGTCGACAACGCCGAGGAGATCATCCGCGCCGCCGACACCGTGATGGTGGCGCGCGGCGACCTGGGTATCGAGCTGCCCATCGAGGACGTGCCGATCGTCCAGAAGCAGCTGCTGCGGATCGCCGGGCGCCTGGCGCGCCCTTCGATCACCGCCACCCAGATGCTCGACTCGATGGTGTCGTCGTCGCGTCCGACGCGCGCCGAGGCCACCGACGTCGCCAACGCCATCCTCGACGGCACCGACGCCGTGATGCTGTCCCAGGAGACCGCGGTCGGCGCCTATCCGGTCGAGGCGGTGGAGATGATGGCCTCGATCGCCGAGCGCACCGAGGGCGTCCTGCCCTACCGCGAGTGGAACGAGTCGCGGGTGCGCCGCGACGCCCGCGACCCGGCCTACACGATCGCCTACAGCGCCTGCGCCGCGGCCCGCGACCTGGGGCTGGCGGCGCTGGTCGTGCCCACCCTGTCGGGACGCTCGGCACGGCTCATCTCGGCCCACCGCCCATCGGTCCCCATCTACTGCCTCTCGCCCGGCCGCGAGACCGTACGCCGCTGCAACTTCATGTGGGGCGTGCAGGCCGAGTCGATGCGCCGCCACGAGGTCACCGAGGAGCTCATCGCCGACAGCGCCCGGCGCGTCGTCGAGCTCGGCTGGGTCCAGCACGGCCAGCGGGTCGGCATCACCGCCGGCCTGCCCAGCGGCCGCCCCGGGACGACGAGCCTGTTCCAGGTCCAAGAGGTCTAGAACCCGCCGTCGGGCTGGCTGCGCCACAACTCCGTTGCGATCGGGGTGTTCGAAGACCCACACCCGATCATCGGATCAAGGAGGTAC
>JBAQGP010000586.1:0-2415 GCA_049287845.1 Solirubrobacteraceae bacterium
GCCCGGATCGGGGGCCACGGCGCTGGCCCGCGCCCATGTCGTCACCGGCGGCCCGCAGCCGTGCGCAGCGGCGTCGAGCGCCGCGCCCGGACAACAGGCCTACACCGCCGATCAGGTCGCATCGGCCTACGGTTTCTCGGGGCTGTACGGGGCCGGCAGCAGCGGCGCCGGCGTCACCGTCGCCGTCTACGAGCTGGAAGCCGTCGACCCCGCGGACATCGCCGCCTACCAGTCGTGCTATGGCACGCACGCCGCCGTCTCCTACGTCCCGGTCGACCGGGGGGCGGGCACCGGCCCCGGCAGCGGAGAGGCGGCGCTGGACATCGAGAACCTGATCGGCCTGGCCCCCAACGTCAACGTCCTGGTCTATCAGGGCCCGAACTCCAACTCCGGCTCCCCGGGCTCGGGTCCGTATGACACGTTCAGCTCGATCATCAACCAGGACCGCGCCCGTGTCGTCACCGTCTCCTGGGGCCAGTGCGAAACACTCCTCGGCCGCTCCGACGCCATCGCGGAGAGCACCCTGTTCGAGCAGGCAGCCGTCCAGGGCCAGTCGATCGTCGCCGCCTCGGGCGACAGCGGCGCGGAGGATTGCGACACCGGAGGCGCGATCCCGCAGACCCAGGCGGCCGTCGACGACCCCTCCAGCCAATTGTTCGTGACCGGCGTGGGCGGCACCACGCTGTCAGCGCTGGGGCCTCGGCCGACCGAGAGTGTCTGGAACAGCGGCGGGGCGATCCTCAGCGGCACGCTCCAGCCCGGCGCCAGCGGCGGCGGCATCTCCACACTGTGGCCGATGCCGACGCCCCAGCTGGATTCAGCCGCAGCGCTCGACGTCCGCACCGCTCAGGCGGCGGGCTCGGCCTGCGCCCACCCCGGTGGCTTCTGCCGCGAGGTCCCAGACGTGGCCGCCGACGGCGATCCTGCCACCGGCTACCTCATCTATTGGAACGGCCGGGGCGAGGTCGGCAGCGAACCTGCGGGCTGGCAGGGCATCGGCGGGACCAGCGGCGCCTCCCCGTTGTGGGCGGCGCTACTGGCGCTCACTGACGGCTCGCGCGCGTGCTCGGGAGCGACGGTCGGCTTCGCCAATCCGGCCCTGTATGAGGCGGCGGGTGGCGCGTACGCCGCCGATTTCAACGACGTCGCCGCCGGCAACAACGACTTCACGGGCGGCAACGGGGGGCGCTTCGCCGCCACGGCGGGATATGACCCCGCCACCGGCCTGGGGACCCCCAACGCGGCGAGCCTGGCCGCCACGCTGTGCGCCAACACGATCAAGCTGGCCAATCCGGGCGCCCACCGGTCCACCCTCCGCCAGTCCGTGTCGCTGCGCCTGCACGCGACCGCCTCATCGGGCGCGGCGCTCTCCTACGCCGCCTCGGGTCTGCCGCCGGGCTTGAAGGTCGACGCCGCCACCGGCGAGATCCGCGGACGCCTGACGCGCGCGGGCCGCTACACGGTCCACGCCAGCGCCCATGACGGCCAGTCGCAGACCGCGGGGGCATCGTTCGTATGGACCGTGGCCGGACTGCCGGCGATCTCGCGACTGTCGCTGGGACAGGTCGCCGCCGGACCGCGGCTGGCCTTCACCGTCACCGCCGGCGAGGATGCGCCCGACCTCCGCACGCTCGAGATCACCGTGCCCCGCGTGCTGATCGTGGCCGCCGGACCGGGTGTCGGCGTCTCGAGCACCGCGCACAGGCCCGCGCGCGTGCGCTTCTCAGACCGCGTCTCGCGCGCGACGATGTTGACGATCAAGCTGCGCCAGAGCGCTCGCAGCGTGCGGATCACCCTCGCCGCGCCCAGCCTGGGCGCCCGCGGCGGCCGGGTGCCCAACTCCATCTTCCACCGCCGGCAGCTCATCACCGTGAGCGTGGTGGATGCGGCCGCCCACCGGACGCGCCTGAGCGAGAAGGTGGCGAGCACCAGGAGATGACGCGGCTGACGGGCTCCTCCTCGGCCGAGATCGACGCTCCCATCGACCGCTGCTGGGCGGTGGTGGAGGACGTGGCCGGCTCCCCGCGCTGGCAGAACGGCCTGGAGCAGGTCGACGTGGTGGAGCGAGACGAGGCGGGCCGCGCGGTCATCTGCGACACCGTCAACGACGCGAAGTTCACCAAGGTGCGCTGCCGCGTCCGCGTCGGTTACGACCCGCCCCACCGACTCACGTTCACGCGCGTGGCGTCAGACGATGTCGATGAGATGGAGGCCTCGTGGGAGCTCGAGGAGCTCGAGGCTGGCCGCACGCGTGCCACCTACTCGCTGGCCGTGGATCCCGGTCATGTCGGCATGCTGGCCCGGCCGCTGGAGCGCGCCCTGCGCCCGATCGTGGTGGGGCGCCGCGCCGAGGAGCTGGCGCGGGCGGTCGCTGAGCGCGGCTGAGGGTGGGGGCCGAGCGGGGCTGAGGGAGTG
>JBAQGP010000587.1:0-3330 GCA_049287845.1 Solirubrobacteraceae bacterium
CGGAGGTAGATGGTGGAGGGGTGGCCGTCAAAGCCGAGGTATTTCTGTGCCGCGGGGTACCCGACCAGCACGGCGGTGTCGATGGCCGAGGCGAGCACGGCGGGTTTGAGGACGCCGGCAAGGTAGAACCATTGGCCGCCGACCCAGATGCGTTCGTCGGGGTAGATGTGGTCGATGCCGAGCAGCTGGGCGGCGGTGGCGCCGACTACGGCGACGGGTTCTCGGGCGGTGGCCGCGTTGAGGTAGTGGCCTTGCGCGACGGTGGTGCCAACGACCGGGAGAAGATCCAGGCTGGCGGCTTGGACGGTCAGGCCGTTGGTGTCGACCGAGGGGATGTAGGGGCTGCGAAAGCCGGTGGCGCCGCTGACCGCGCCGGTGCTCTGCACATGCTGGACGCCGCTGATGCGACCGATCATCGGCGGCGCCGTGGCGGGCAGCTCCACGGTGCCGCCGGTGAGGCTCTGGCCGTTGCTGACGGTGAGCAGGTTGGTGCCGAGTTGGTCGATCTCGGTCAGCAGGCCGGCCTGGGAGGAGGCGGACAGGCCGAGCACGGCGACGATCGCGGCAACGCCGATGGCGATACCCAGAGCGGAGAGCCCGGCCCGCAGCTTCCGGGTGCGGAGGCCGACCGTGGCGAGCCGGGTCAGGTCGGAGAGCTGAAGCCGTGTCCGGCTCAGGGTGGCGGTGGCGGTCACGACGGCTCCCCACCGTGCGGGCCTGTGTCCGCGACGATCTGGCCGTCGAGGATCTCCACTCTGCGGGGCATCCGCTCGGCGATGGCGTGGTCGTGGGTGATGACGACGATGGTCGAGCCGTCCTGGTGGAGCTTGTCGATCAGGGCCAGGATGGACTGGCCGGTGGCCTGGTCGAGGTTCCCGGTCGGCTCGTCGGCGAGCACGATGGCGGGCTGGCCGACCAGCGCCCGGGCGATCGCGACCCGTTGGCGTTGCCCGCCGGAGAGCTGGGTGGGACGGGCATGAGAACGGCCGTCCAGGCCGACCAGGTTCAGGGCGTCGAGGGCCCGCTGGCGACGCTGGGTGAGGCGGATGCCGGCGTAGAGGAGCCCGTCGGCCACGTTGTCCAGCACGGTCGAGTGCTCGGCCAGGAAGAACTGCTGGAAGATGAGCCCGATCCGGGTGGCACGCAGGTAGGCCACGTCCTGGTCGGCCATCGTGGCCACGTCGAGGCCGGTGATCCGCACCCGGCCCGTGGAGGGCCGGTCGAGGGTGCCCATCAGCTGGAGCAGGGTGGTCTTGCCCGACCCCGAAGGGCCGACGATCCCGACCAGCTCCCCCGGCCCGATGGTGAGCTTCACCTCGCGCAGGGCCTGGACGGGCGGCTCGCCGGGATAGCTCTTGGACACGTCGTCGACGTCGAGCACCGGCACCCCGGCGCCGAGAGCGGAGCCGTTCGGGCCCGCAAACGCGCTATCGCCCGGTACGGGCGGCGGGGTGGCGGTCATGTTGACGGGACCACCACGTCCTGGCCCGCGGCGAGCCCCGGGCCGGTGACCTGCACCAACCCCTCGGCGTCGTCGAACAGCCCGAGCGAGACCGGGACGAGATGGTTGCGCGCGCCTGCGCCGACGACCTCGACGGCGTAGCCACCGCCAGACCGGGCCAGCAGCGCGGTCACCGGCACCACCAGGGCGTTGGACACGCTGGCGGTGGTGATACCGACCTGCACCGGGGCCTGATCCCAGGTGCCCGTGGCGGCCGGGTGCGATGGAGCGACGTCCACGCTGATGGTCGGCGTGGAGCTCCCGGAGCTGCCCGAGGAGCAGGTGTCCGTTCCCGGCGCGGCGGAGCTCGATCCCGGCCCGCCCGACGCGGAGCTCGACGGGCAGGTGGCGACCGCCCCCACCGCGGAGACCACACCCGGGGTGGCCTGGTTGTTGGGCAGGGTGATGGTCACCTTGTCCCCGACCGCCATGCTGGTCTGCTGCGCGGCGCTCAGCGCCACCTGCACCTGGCGAGTGGTCGAGGTGCCCTGCATGACCGTTTCGCCGGCCTGGGCGCTGCCCCCCAGCTGCGCCGACACGCTCGTCACCCGCACCGCGGAGGGTTCGAACATCACCTGGCCAAGATCCAGCGTGCCGTTCGGTGTCACCCCCAGCGCGGCCTGCAGCTTCATCACGGCCGCGGTGGTGGCCGGTCCGTAGGAGGCGGACTTTGGGCTGAGCTGACCCCGGGTGCCGTAGCCGAGCGCGACCAGATCCGCGTTGAGCTCGGCTACCTCGGGGCCGCTCGCCCGGGCCGAGAGGGCCCGATAGGCGGGTGTCGATCCATACAGCAACACCACCGGGCGGTCGTTGACCCGGTAGAGCACGTGACCCTGAGCGATCACCCGGCCGGCCGTGGGCAGATTGCTGTATGTCCCGCGGGCCTGGTTGATCACCGAGTACGGCGAGCCGTCCGCTCGCGCCCGATAGGTCAGGGTCCCCGCCTGCGAGACCATCGCCGAGAGCGCCCTGCGCTGCACCTGCGCGGCGCCCACCGACAACTGCCGCCCGGCCGCGGTGGCGTGCTTGGCGCCGGACATCACGATCACCCCGCCGATCGCGGTGGCGATCGCCAGGCCGGCCGCTGCGGCCAGCACCCACGTCTTCGGGCTCACCGCCGAACCCCCACTGCCGCTGCCAAGCCGCGGCACTTCTGCATCGCCGCGTTGAGAATGGTCATACCACCGGGCTTGTTGGAGGATGGGATTCGATTCGTGTCGACGAGGGGCTGACCATTGACGGGGTCGGGAAAGTCCTCCACGCCGTTCTCGCGGATGCACCGGGCGAACGTGAGCGCCGCGCCCTGCTGCTGGGCGCTCCTCTTGCGGCCCATGAACCCCGCTGGCTCCAGGTCCTGACACGCGCTGATGGCCTGCTTGAAGGCGGGGGTGCTCGGGTCCAGCGACGAGCCGTTCACTATTTGATCGATGGTGAGGTTGCCCGAGGCGCCCGGGTCCGGGAAATTGCCGACCCCGTTGCTGCGCATGCACTTGGCGAACTTCACCGCCTTCCTCGCACTGACGGCGGTGCGGTTGCCGCCGGTGCCGCTGCCGATGCCGGCGCCGGCCTCGCCAGGTGCGTTCGAACCGCACGCGCTGATCAGGGCGATCAGGGCAAGGGCGGCCAGCGGCCTTCGTTTTCTAATCATGTGTTCTCCTGCGGGTAGTGAGTGCGGTGACATCAGGGCTGCGCCGGGACGACGGAGTCGACCAGCTGCGTGGCGGCGTCGCCCGCGGCGGCGAGGATCTCCGACGTGTCACCGCCCTGCCCCTGCCCCATTACCACGCCGACCGCGGTCAGCCGGCGCCCGCCGAGCGTCACGTGGGTGA
>JBAQGP010000588.1:0-11350 GCA_049287845.1 Solirubrobacteraceae bacterium
TCTCCCGCGCGATGGTGCAGATCTACAAAGACCAATTCGGTCGGGGGCCGACCAAGGTCCGGAGCAGCTACGCCGGCCCGGACACGCTCGTGTGCATCCTGGAGCACACCTTCACCCCGGCCGAACGCAACCTCCAGGCGATGGGCGAACACCAACGACTCAGAGACATTCGGCTGCTGTTTCAGTACGCCGAGGAGGCCAGGTTCACTGAGCCGGTCGAACGGATCACCGGACGCCAGGTCATGGCGTTCATCAGCGGCATCGACACCAACGCCGACATCGCCTGCGAAATGTTCGTGCTGCACCCGGAAACAACAAGCCCGGTCATCGACACCGGCTCCTAGCCGCGACAGAGCGGCCGAGCATCGAGGCGAACTGGGGGCTGATGACGATGACGTTCCAGGTGCCGCTCAACCCCCCTCAGCGACTCGAAACCACGAACAGACGACCGCCAGGACGATCGCCACGGCGATCACCATCGGAGGCGTGTCAAACGGCGTTCGGCGTCGACGTTTGCGGATGAGCAGATCCAGCCGGCGGCGCGATGAGCGGTCAGCACGATTTCCAGGCATAGCCACGCTACACCTGGTCGGCGGAGCAGTCACCCCCACCTCGGCCTGGCAGCCGGCGGCGCGTCCCTCGGCCCAGATGAGGGATGGCAGTGCTCGCTGACCGTTCGTCAATGAGAAAGGCAGCGGCGAGACCCGAATACCGTCGCGGGCGCTCGGATCGATCGATCTTGACGTGAGCGGACGTTGCTGGGCTGGTCGAACGGCTCGGCACTGCAGGCCCCGGAGAGATCGCAATACCAGCGGCGACACCGCGATGTAACCGCAAGTCGTCAGGCTGGGTGTGAGCGCCGGGGGCAGGGTCGGCTACCGGTTCCGAAGGGGATCCAGGCACGGGTCAGTTTCCCGTTGCGCTGCACGTCGAGCTGGGCGCAGCGAGGGCCCGCGACGATGAATCCACCATTGAACTGCGTCGATGCATGGCACGCCTCAAATTCGACCGCCGTGGTTCCCTGGCTGATGCGATAGGGGGGTCGGCAATGACTGGCTGATACTGCAAGGCGACCCGCGCTCGGTCCTTCAAGGCGACAACCACGGTCGCGACCGCCCCGCCGTCAACGACGACCAGCAGCTTCTGACCCGGATAGCGCAGGGAGGTGCCCGAACCGGTTGCGCGAAACCGACGCGCTGGGGCCTCACGGTAGGAGCGGCCGTACAGAAAGCTGACGACGCCCGCGCGCACCGTCTGGGGTGACGAGCGCCAACCAGGCGCCAGCTGCCCGTACACGGCCGTCTTGCAACTCCTGATCGTCAACGTGGTCCGGGGGGCTGTGAAGCTGCGCGTCGTCGAGCTGCTGGCCGTCCCGCCGCACGCCGCCGGAACCAGCCCAAGGACGCAGAGCACCAGGCAGGTTCGCACTGCGCGTCGACCCGCACCGTCAATCGAAGCAATATGAGCAAAACCGATCAGAGAGCCCTCCCACACGGGGCTGCTGTGGCCCCACCAGCAGTATCTCCGCTCAGGGGTCAAGCCAACAACGAAACCCCGCGGGTTTCTTCTCCGAAACACGCGCTGACATCAACGGACACGCCGCCCCTGGGCCGTCGCGATAAGGGTTCCCTGCGGGCGCGGCGGAACGAGCCAGGCACCTCTCGCGCAGTCTGATCACGCTGGTGTCACGAGGCTCTGGACCGGGCTCAACGGTCACGCTCGTGACGATTAGCGTAGGTCGCGAGATAGTTGACTAGCGCGCGCAGATCAGGGGCGGTGAGGGAGCGGTAACTTGGCATCGGGGCGGTCGGATTGAGCAGCGCGCGTCGAATGGCGGTGGCGCTCAGGCGCCTTCCGAGGCCGGTGAGATCTTGACCTGGGCCGTTGTTGCCGGAGTCGCCCAAGCGATGGCAGGCCAGACAACCTGCTTGCGAAAACACGGTCTGGTCCGAAGGGGAGCCAGGCGGCTTGGTGGGCAAGGGCGCCGGCGCTGGCTGAGGATGCCGAGCTCAAACAGGCCCTGGCTGCCACCGACAACGACGTATTGCCTGTGGATCTGAGGACCGCCGCGCCTCGACGTGAACGGCGCCAGATAGATCAGATACCGCTGTTTCGAGGACACCAACGGCTCACAGCCACCGCTCGGAACCGCCGTGACCGAGCCCGTCTGGCGCAGCCGGATAACGGCCGCCAGTCGCTTGCCAGCGAGCGTTTCGAGAACCCTCACGCGAGTGATCGTGACCGGCACCCCAACCGTCGAGACCTGCTGTGTGATCGCGGTCGGGGCAAGCACAGCGATCGAACTGGCCGCTCGGCCAAGCGCATGCAGGGAGCGATAGCCCGTGCCCACGCGGTCGCAGACCACGACCCCAATCGAGGGCGGCGACGCGGCGGTCGTGGTTCTCGCAAGAGGGGCATAGGCAAACCAGCCCGAACGCGCCGGCGTCGTCTCGGGGCGCGCTAGCGCGCAGCCCCCCAGACACAGCACGGCGACTGCGATCAGCCCAACGAGCACCCAGCGACCCTGACGAAGCGTCCTCATCGCACAAACTACTTGCCCCGCACCAACCCGTCACGTAACCACCCAACCAGCGCGACAAATACCCGCCGCTGAGAGGGCGTCTGATGTTCGTCGGATATCTGAGACGCCGCGCGGGCGGCGGCGCCCACGCCAGTTCCACGCTTGAACGTCTCCGGGGGTCATCGGGATCTCCGAGACAGGCTGGATTTCGTGCAACCGAGGCAACCGAGGCTCGGGGATCCAACGCGCGGGCCTGGGCAGACTCGGACACGGTCGCGTTAGGGTCAGAGCCGGATGTGCTTCTCACCGCAGGCTGACTTCGCCGCGGGCGCGGTGGTCGTCGGGATGGGGGTCCAGACGCTGCGCCGGGTCGGCCTACGGCGCGAGTTGATCGTCGGCGCGCTGCCGCTGCTGTTGGGGATACACCAACTCGTGGAGGGGGTCGTCTGGCTTGGCCTTCGAGGCGAGGTCTCCCCGAGATTGGGTGACACCGCCAAGGAGACGTACATCGTTTTTGCCCACGCGATCCTGCCCGCACTCGTGCCCCTGGGCTTCACGCTGCTAGAGCCCGACCGCCGGCGCGCACGATGGATGTGGCTCCTCGTCGGTCTCGGTCTGTTCCTGGGCGTCTACCTGTTCTGGCAGGTCACCGCCTATCCGGTAGGAGTCCGGCTGCAGGCCCGCTGTATCGACTACACCACGCACACTCCGAACGACCTTCTCATCGGCGTGCTCTACGTCATCGCGACCTGTGGCCCCGCGCTGATCTCGAGCCGGCGCTATCTGCGCTGGTTCGGGGCGGTGAGCGTAGTGGGCGTGATCGCCGCCGCGCTGGTGCGGGAGGATGAGCTCACCTCTCTGTGGTGCGTGTACGTCGCGCTGGTGAGCGTGCTCATCCTCGAGCATTTTCGGCGTCAGCGAGCATTGGAAGCAGCGCCGGACCGATCCGCGGCCCGGCCAGAACCCGGGCCGACGTAGCCCCGACAGGCATTCATGCATGTTCCTCATGCGATTCGACGAGGCGGGGGCGCCGAGCGTTGCACGAGCTGATCGCCAGGTGCGAGTGCGTCCCCGCCATCCAGCGAACGACTCGAAGAACGCGCGGCATGAGCGCCTTGTCGACGAAGAGTGCTTTGAGCGTCTCCCACAGCACCCGATGAGCCAACCTACCGGTGGCAAGACGGCGTTATCACCCACAAGCCCTGACGTTCGGCGTTTCGTTGTGGACATCTCGGCATCTCGATGCCGTCGCAGTGGACGTTGGGCCGCGCGACATCCCGCACGTTCTTCGTTAGCTCCGCGATGGCGCGGTTCCTCCTGGTCACCGAGCCGGGCGACTTCGCGGGCTTCGTCCGGCGCGCTGGCCGGGCCCCCCGGCCCCGAGTTCCCGCCCGGTCCTCCCACGCCGCGCGACATGGAGCTGGTGATGAAAAACGCCGCAGACTACGGCCTCGAGATCCTCGGCCCTCCCGGCATCCCGGCCTAACACTCATAAGGAGTCACTGAGCACTGAGACAGTTAGGTGCGTGCAGTACGGTCGGAGGAACTCCTATTGAAGGGATCGGGACGATGACGTATTTGCAGACGCACTTTTGGCGGGGCGGCACGGAGCAGCAATATCAGGCCATGCTCGCAGCGGTGCATCCGTCGCAGGGGCTTCCGGATGGGCAGAGCTCGCACGTGGCGGGACCGACCGACGGCGGGTATCTGATTTCTGTCGTCTGGGGCTCAAAGGAGCAGAGCGAGCGGTTCATGAACGACACGCTTCTGCCGGCGTTGCCAGTCGATGGTGGATTCGCGGGCGCGCCCGAGGAACGTGCGGCAGAGGTCGCGCACCTCGAGACGAACTAGGCACCCTCGGGACATGCGGTGGGCCCTTCGAGCGGAGGGCCACGTTCGCAAGCGGCAAGCAGATTCACAACCAGGCGATGATCCAGTCTGGATCGATCGCGCATTTCATTCCGCACAGCGCGCTGTGCGAGGGACGAGGGATGATGGCAACTCACCTTGTATTTCACGAGGTCGACGACGTCGACCATTGGCTGGCGTCATCGCAGCGAGAAGACGTCTTCGGGCCGCTGGGAATCTCGATGCGCACCTTTCGGGATCCGGCGGGTTCTGGCCGAGTCGGGCTGATCGCGGAGATCCCCGACATGGCTGCCTTTCAGGCATTCATGCAGACCGATGCGGCCGCCGCTGCGATGAAGGCCGACGGCGTGCGTTCGGAGTCGCTCCTAGTCCTCGACCAGGGATAACGCCCTGACAGCAGCAGCCAACCTAGAACGAGAAGAGTTTGCGGCACCGAACCCGGCGCCGCCTAGAGAGCCGACGCGGCGATGAGCCGCAGACGGAGAAGGCACCATGTATATGGCCATTAGAAGCTATTCCGGGCACGGCGCATCGGAGCTGTTCAACGCGCTCGCCGAGAGGGAAGAGGACGTGAAGGCCCTCATCAGCACTGTTCCGGGGTTCACCAGCTACGAAGCGTTCCGCAACAACGGCGGGGGACAGACCGTGACCGTATGTCAGGACAAGACCGGCACCGATGAGTCCTCCCGGCGTGCCGCCGAGTGGGTCAAAGAGAACATCGGCGTGGCAGTCGATCCGCCGACGGTCACCGAGGGCAGCACTGTCCTCCACTTCTAGGCGGTCGTCATTGCTAGCGCGCTGACTGGGATGTGAGTCTGACCGACTCCCCTAAAGTCGGGACCTCCGTGAGATGTGGGTAGCACTGCGTCCACGACAACAGCAGGTGCCTCGCCGCGTCCGAGAGGCACCTGCTCTTCGCCGGATCCAGGGCCCGGAGCGCTCGAGTCATGTTCGTAGGGCGGTCCGCATCTGCGACGCGGCCCGAGGTTGGAGCACGAGGTCCCAAGGCGTCAAGAACGTCCGGTTGTCGATCGGCAGCTGCGACGAGTGATCCCGCGATCCGCGAGGAGCGGGTGCGTCGCCGCGTACGGCGAGATCACGAGCCAGCAGAGAGCAGGTCTACCGAATCGGTCTCTGGCGTCTGGGCTCGTGCCCATCGACGGCGATCAGTACTTTGATCGCCGCAGAGGGTTGAGACCGTGTCGGGTTGCGCTGCTTCAGGCGGTGGCCCTGGGGTGGAGGAAGCTAAGTAGCATCACGATGTGGATCTCGGTGTCCATCTGCCGCTGATGCCGTTCGGTGAGGAGCCGTTGTCGTTCGTGCGGCTACGAAACGCCGTCGACACTGCCAGGGAGTGCGGCTTCGCCGCCGTCTCGGCCAACGACCATTTCATCTTCCAGACAGCTTGGCTTGACGGTCCGACGGCGCTCGCCAGTGTGATCGAGCGCTCCGGCGAGCTGACGCTTGCCACGACGTTGTCGCTTGCGGTTCTGCGTGGTCCCGTGCCGCTGGCGAAGGCGCTCGCAGCGATCGACATCCTCTCCGAGGGTCGACTCATCGCGGCCGTGGGGCCTGGCTCGTCCAGGCGCGACTACGACGCTGTCGGCGTCTGCTTTGAGGAGCGTTGGAAGCGGTTCGACGAGGCGCTTGCGATGCTGAGGACGCTGCTGAAAGGAGAACCCTTTCCGGAGGATGCGCGCTACTACCGCGTGCCTTCTGATACTGAGCTCGCGCCGGCTCCCCGCCGGCTCGGTGGGGTTCCGCTGTGGGTTGGAAGCTGGGGCTCGGCGGCAGGGCTCGCGCGCGTGGCGAGAGCGGGCGACGGCTGGCTTGCTTCGGCCTATAACACGGCGCCGGAGCGGTTCTCGGCCGCTCGCGCCGTATTGGCGCGCGCGCTCGAGGAGCGGGGCAGGGACGCGGACGGCTTCCCCAACGCGCTCGCGACGATGTGGACCTGGGTCACGGACAATCGAGCCGAGCGCGATCGAGTGCTCGCCGACGTCTTAGCTCCGCTGCTGAATCGAGACCCGGACGAGCTGCGCGGGCAGATCTGCGTCGGCTCTGTGGAGCACTGCGCAGAGCTGCTCTCGCGCTACGCCGGGGCCGGGTGCCACCGCGTGTACCTCTGGCCCCTCGGCGAGGAGCAGCGACAGCTCGAGTTGGTCGCGAGCGAGGTGGCTCCGCTGATCGGCCGGAGGTGAAGCGGTGGCCGCCTGAAGCGGTTGTGTGGTCGCCAGCGGCGCCCGGTCTGTGTCAGTTCTGATCGTCCCGGCGGACGCTGCTCGCGAAGGCCTGTGCGGTGGCGCGCAGGCTGTCGAGCATCGCGGTGACGGCGGGGCCGTGGTAGGCGTCGCGTGGCCGCGCGGCCGAAATGTGACGGACGGGTGCGCCTGACCCGAGCCTTCGCACCTCGATCCCCCGCAGAGGGTGTGCGACGGCGAGGCCGGGAATGACGGAGACGCCGAGCCCGGCAGCAACAAGGGCCTGGACGGCGACGTGGTCGTCAGACGCGAAATTGACCTGTGGCTCAAAGCCGGCCAGCCGGCAGGCGTGGCCGACGATCCGATGCCAGGCGCTCGTCGGTGCTCCTCCGATCCAAGGCTCGCCGCTGAGGTCTGAGAGCTCGAGCGGGCGGCGCCGGCGGCTGAGGCGGTGTCCCGTCGGCAGGACGGCTTGGAAGACGTCGTCGAGCAGCGGTCTGCGTTCGAGATCCCGCGCGGCGACGTCGGGCAGCGACTCATGATCGTAGATCAGCGCGAGGTCGAGCTCTCCGGCCTCGAGCCGCGGGATCAGCCGCTGTAGGTGATCGTCCACGACGGCCAGCGCCACTTCTGGATGGTGGCGCCGAAACTGTGCGAACGCCGGCGGCACGAGCGTGGCGAGCGCAGTGGGAAAGCTCCCGAAGCGCAGACGTCCATGGCGCCGGCCGGCGATCTCGCCCAGTTCCTGCTCGGCGCCGTCGAGCCGCGCAAAGATCCCCGTCGCGTGCCGAGTCAGGGCGTAACCGGCCTCGGTCAGCTCGACCGGGCGCGTGCCGCGCTCGATAAGCGGCAGCCCGACTTCGCGCTCCAGTGCCGCGACATGTTGGCTCACGGCTGACTGCGTGAGCGTCAACGCGTCTGCTGCGGCCGAGAACGACCCGCGGGCGGCGACCTCTGACAACACCCTGAGTCTGCGAACGTCAAGCATTAGTGGGACTTATAGAGATTCGCGCATCCTAATTGCAAGTAATGCCGCCCGTTTGGGACGCTCCAAGAGATCCGGCAGGTGCCCGACGCGGACGCGTGGCCTACGCCCTCGCTTGAGCGCATCACCAACCCACCGTCCAGGAGCAACCGATGAACCCCGAACTGAACTACATGCTTGCCCGACAGCACATCGCCGACCTGCAACGCAACGCCGACCACACGCGACTGGCAAGGGAGGTGGATGCGCGCCGGCGCGGCTCGCCTGACTCGAACCCGATCACTCGCCTCAACGCGCGAATCTCACGTCTGACCCCATGGCCCGCCGCCGCAGGGCTACGAAACGCGAACGAGCCGGCTCGGCCTCTCCGCACCCGCGGCCCAGTGCTCGTCATGAGTCCTCCCACCGAACCCGCGCACGCCGATGTTCCTTGAGCCGACGGCCAGCATACGCGTCCGAGCGTCCTCGGCAGGGCCAACCGACGTGCTGGTCCTGGCCGACGGCACACGACTTCGAGTCCGGCCTCTCGGGTCTGAGGACCGCGATGGGTTCGCAGCGCTGTTCGCCCGCCTCAGTCCCCAATCGCGCTATCGGCGATTTCTCTCACCCAAACGCGAACTGACTCCCCGGGAGCTTTCGGACTTCACCGATATCGATCACCTCCGCCACGCGGCGTTCGCCGCGATCGATCAGCGCGACGGCTCGATCGTCGGCGCTGGCCGCTATGTGCATGTCGCTGATCGACCGAAGGTCGCAGACCTCGCCCTCGAAGTCTGCGACGAGCTGCAGAACATGGGCATCGGCGCCGCACTCGCCAAACACACGGTGCAGCGCGCACGCGACAACGGCTTCGCGCTCCTCACCGCCACGACACTATGGGAGAACCAGCCAGCGCGTGCGCTGTTGCGACGCCTCGACTTCCACCCTCACGCGAGCGACGGCAGCGAGATCGAGCTTGAGCTGAACCTCGACGCGCCGACCGATGAGCCCGAGAACAGCGGGCTCGAGCTTCCGGCTGAGGCGCAAGATCAGACGGTTGCCTGATGGCGCCCCAGCGGCTTGCGCCCAGCTTGGACGCGTCGAACAACCGGCCTGCCACGAGTAGCCAATGGACCCTCGTCTCAATCACCTCCTCGCTCAGCACCGAGTCGCCAACCTGCACAGCGCCCCCGAAGATGCGCAACTCGTAACAGATGCGGGTACCCGGCGGCGCGCCTCGCGCGACTCGAGTCCGATCGTGCGTGCCCTGCCGATGCCGACGGCCCACCCCCCGTCGGACGCCTGGCCCGCCGCCAGCCTGCCTGCCGATATGAACCCGCAGCCCGCTCTCACCCTGGCCTGGCCCATCCGTTGCCCCACCAGTACCGAACACAAGCTCTCCGCGGCAGCCCGCATGAAGCTTTCCGCGCTGGTCGGCGTGCCTGCGTTCGGCGTGAACCAGCAGTCTCAGTCAAGCGCCTGCCTTCGACGGAGCAGCGGTCGCTATCCGCGGAGGTCGTAGTGCATATGGTGGACTGGTGGGAGACGATCATGTGCGCCCCAGCTCGGCTGCCTCTAGGGCGACGATCGTCGCGCAGCAGGCGCGCCGCGTCGCCACGCCGCCGGCGATGAACTGCCGGATCGTCGCCATCGATGGACCCGGCGGGGCGGGCAAGAGCACGCTGGCGAAGCACGTCGCGACGCGGCTGGGCGCCCAGATTGTGTGCACCGATGCTTTCGCCAGCTGGCAGCATCCGCTCGAGTGGTCGTCTCGGCTGATCGAGCAAGTGCTCGACCCGCTATCGCACAACCAATCCGGCCGCTACCAGCGCTCAGATTGGGACACACGAACCCTCGCGGAATGGCACGACGTGCCAGTCGCAGCATTCCTCGTGCTGGAGGGCGTGTCCTGCTCGCGGGCAGCCTTCGCCCCCTACCTGGCGTTCCGCGTCTGGGTGAGCACCCCGCGTGAGGAGCGGCTGCGGCGCGGCCTCGAGCGAGACGGACAAGACGCCATCGGTTTGTGGCGGGAGTGGATGGCGCGCGAGGACGAGTACATCGACGCCGAGCGACCGCGGGAGCGCGCCGACCTCGTTGTCTCCGGACAGACAGACACGACCTAACCGATCCCGCGCCGGCTCGGTGGACCTTGGATATGCGACAGCGCGGCCTTGGCCGCTAACGGAGCCCTTCGGGCACACCGCTGTCGCGCTGGCAGTCTGCCGGGCCACTCCATGCGATCCTGTCAGTTCACGACCATGATCGACGTCGACGCGCTGATCCGTTTGCAGGAGGCGAGCTTCGCTCGCGCGTCGGACGGTCTACGCAGCTCGTGGCCGAGCGACTCACGGATGCAGCTGCGGTCGTTTCTTGACGGGCATCGTTATTGCGTGCTGGCGAGAACCACTGCGCAGCGACATCCCATGGCCCGCCCGGTCGCGTTCAGTGTCATCAGCCCATCGTTTTGGTTACCACCGTCGCTGGACCGCGGCTGCGAAATCTTGAGCAGGCACCGTGGGCGTCGATCGTTGTTGTCGCGGGCGATGCCGGCGAGCACCGCGCGGTCGCTGTCGACGGGTCGGCGGAGGTCACCCGCCACCTTCGGAGCAGTTGCTGGCTGGGTGGGAGGCCCGGCACGGATCACGCGCCGAATGGTCCGCAGCTGGTTTGACGTCCAGCCAGACCGGCTGATCTCCTACTCAACCGAAAACGAGGATCGCTGGCGCACGACCGTCTCGGCAACCGCTCGGAAGCGTCCGATGGTCGATCCTAAGTGGGCCGATCCATAAGAGAGCGCCGCGCGCCGGTCGCGCTCCAGCGCGATCGGCCTGGCGCGCTCAGCCCGGCTCTTCGTCGACTACGGTGGGCTCGGCGGTAGTGTTTGCCGGGAGATGCGTCGGCGTTCAGCGCGGCTGCTCCTGGTCTTGGCGATCATCGCTGTGATCGCCGCGGTGGCCATGACAGCCGTCAGCGGCGGTCGCGGGAGGACGACTACGAAGCGGGGGCTCGTCGGCGTCCTAGGAGTCCTTCGACGTCCACAGACCAAGGCCGACCTTGACCTCGGGTCGCTACGCACTGCCACCCTCGGGCGGATGGGCCGGGGGCGCACTCCCGTCATGTCCCTGATCCGCCTCGCGGCCACCACACGAGACGGACGCAAGGTGTTCCTTGTCCCGATGCGCCCCGCCGCCCATGTTGCCGGTAACGCCGACTTGACCCTTGCCGTGTTTGCTGCCGGAGGCGCCGGTTGCTGCGTTACGGCGGCCGAGATCGAGGCACACGGGTCCTGGGTGTCGGGCGGTCCGCCCGAACAGCTCGTCGCGATCGTTCCGGACGGCGTGGCCAAGGTCAGCGCCCTGATCCTGCTTCCTCCAGCCTTCAAACGCTCGCATACGGTGACCGCGACCGTCCAGAACAACGTCGCCGTCTTCATGCTTCAGCGCGCCATCGACAGTCCCGGCGGCTTCATGTGGTACGGACCGTCAGGCGCGATCATCAAACGGATCGGCTCGTAATCCAGGCAGCTCGTACCGAGGCTGCCACCTGATGAGAACCACCCCTCGGGCCGCCAGTGCGGCGTCCGGCAGCTTTTGGCGTGTGCGACGACAGGATCACCGGCGCCGCACGGCCTCGGCAGGCGCTCGGAAGCGTCCGATGGTCGATCGGCAATGCGACGAGACCGACGTTTTGCGTGCTCTGGGCTCGCCGGCCGACGTTAGAACTCTTGTCCTGACATGGGAGCAGGACAGGCGATTTCAATGCCCTCCGCCCGGACCATAGGTGGCGGTCTGGAAC
>JBAQGP010000589.1:0-3567 GCA_049287845.1 Solirubrobacteraceae bacterium
CAGCGCGAGTCTGCCGAGGCCGCGGCCACCGCGCCGTCCTCTGTCCGCGGCCCGGCCAGCACCCGCACCGTGGCAAACGTGGGATCGGCGGCCCCGTGCAGCCGGGCCCCGGCGGCGGTCAGCTCGCGCAGGTATCCGACGACCTCGGCGGTGACCCGCTCGCCCGGCAGCAACGTGGGGACGCCCGGCGGATAGCCGGCGATCGACTCACACGAGATGCGGCCGATGGCGTCGTCCACCGGGACCGTCTCGCCCTCGCCCAGGAACGCCTCCCGGATGGGGACGACGCTCTGATGCTCCAGCGACGTCGCCGGCGCGGCGATCGCCGGCCCCTGACCCGGACGCGACACCGTGCGCACGGTCTCGGCGAAGTCGTGGGCGAAGCGCTCGAGCGGCTCGACGGGCTGGCTCAGGCCGAGGACGAGCACGAGCGTGGCATGGGTGGCCAGCTCGATGTAGATGTCGTAGGCGGCCCGCAGCTCGGCGGCGAGCTCGTAGCCGGTGACTCCGGTGCCGCGCACGTCGATGACGATCCGCAGCGGGTCCCACCCCGCGATGCCGGGGCGCCCGACCATGGCCTCACCGACCACCGCGATCCCGGGGATCGCCTCGATTGCCGCGCGGGCGCGCGCCGACGCGGCCCGCGTGCGGTCAAGCAACGCCTCGCCGGGCGCGGCGAGCTGGCGCCGGGCGCTGTCCAGCGAGGCCAGCAGCAGTGAGTTGGGGCTGGTCGAGCGCACGAGGCGCACACAGCGGGCGACCTCGTCGGCGTCGATGAGGCCGTCCTCGGCGACGTGGAGCATCGCCGACTGGGTGAGGCTCCCCACGATCTTGTGGGTCGAGGCGAGTACCGCGTCGGCGCCCTGGCGCAGCGGCGACTCGGGCAGCATCGGGTGGAACCCGAAGTGCGAGCCCCAGGCGCAGTCGACGATCAGCGCCACGCCGGCGGCGTGGGCCACCTCGGCGCACCCGCGGATATCGGCCGCCATCCCGTAGTAGGTCGGGGAGACGATGAAGGCGGCGCTGATGTCGGGGAATCTCGACAGCGCCCGCTCGAGCGCGTGGGGGGTGACCCCATGCGCCATGCCGAGCTCGTTGTCGTACTCGGGCGCGACAAAGCTCGCCATGCCACCGCTGAGCACCAGCCCGTCGACGATGCTGGCGTGCGAGTTGCGTTGCACGAGCACGTGGCGGCCGGGCTTGGCCAGAGCCAGGCACAGAGCGTGGTTGCCCTGCGTGGCCCCGTTGGTGAGAAACCACGTCTGTCCGGCGCCGTAGGCGGCCGCGGCGAGCTCCTCGGCGCGCTGGTACGGGGTGGGCGTGGGCCCGGTGTCGATGCCCTCGATGTCCTGGCAGATGTCGAGCGCCAGCGCGCGCTCTCCGATCGCGGAGCGCAATCCCGGGTCAGCGCCGGGACCGCCCTTGTGGCCGGGCACATGGAAGCGCACCGAGCCGCGGAAGCCGTAGGAGACGATTGCCTCCAGATAGGGGGCGGTGGGGTGCTCGCGCCGGGGGCGGCGCGTGTCGGCTGGATCGCGGGGCTCGGACACCAGCGCGCCGTCGCGCAGCTCGCCGGGCTCGCTCTCGTCGCGAGGGTCGTGAGCGGGTCCGGGAGACGGCGCGCTCATTTGGCCGCCTTGAGCAGGTAGCTGCGGATGAAGCCGTCGAGGTCGCCGTCGAGCACTCGATTGGCGTCGCCCATCTCATAGTCCGTCCGGTGGTCTTTGACCATGGTGTAGGGGTGCAGGACGTAGGAGCGGATCTGGGATCCGAAGTTGACGTCCTGCGCCTCTCCTTTCTCGCGGGCGATCTCCTCGCGGCGCTTGCGCTCCTCCGCCTCGAGGAGCTTGGAGCGCAGCATGGTCATCGCCTCGGCTTTGTTGGAGGACTGGGACCGCTCGTTCTGGCATTGCACCACGATCCCTGTGGGACGGTGGGTGATGCGGACGGCCGAGTCGGTCTTGTTCACGTGCTGGCCACCGGCGCCGCTGGCGCGGTAGGTGTCGATCTGCAGGTCGTCGTCGTCGATCTCCACCTCGGCGGCCTCCTCGACCACCGGCGAGACCTCGACACCGGCGAAGCTGGTCTGGCGTCGGTTGGCCGAGTCGAACGGCGACAGGCGCACCAGGCGGTGCACGCCCTTCTCCGATCCGTAGAGGCCGTACGCGTTCTCGCCCTTGACCCGGAACGTGGCGGACTTGATGCCCGCCTCTTCCCCGGGCGAGGCCTCCAGCAGCTCGACGGCGAAGCCGCGCTTCTCGGCCCAGCGCATCTCCATGCGCAGGACCATCTCAGCCCAGTCCTGGGCGTCGGTGCCACCGGCTCCGGCGTTGACGGTGACCAGCGCGTCCCCGGAGTCGTAGCGGCCGGAGAACAGGCGCTCCTCCTCGAGCGCGGCGAGCCGGGCCTGCACGCCGGCGATCTGCTCCTCGAGCTCGGCTCCGATGTCCGGGTCCTCCTCGGCCAGTTCGGCGAGCGGCTCCAGGTCCTCGACATCTGACTCGAGCTGGCGGAAGACGCCCAGCTTACGGCTGGCGCGAGCGTGCTCGGACGAGACCTTCGCGGCCCGCTCCTGGTCATCCCAGAAGCCGGCGACCCCCATCTCATCTTCCAGCGCGATGGTGCGCTGGGCTAGGTCAGCGGGGTCAAAGATAGTCCGAGAGCAGTTTGAGCTGCCCGCGGATTGCCGCGAGCCGCTGGGGAAGCGGCTCTGAGGGGGCGGTAGCCATACGCGCGCTCACGTTAGCAACCGTCGTCCCGCGTGCTTTGAATCGTTCCCGTTGTGGGTAGGGGTGGCTTGTAACGGCTGTTACCGAGAGGGAGGCTCCGCCGTGTACAAGCAAGTACTCGATCCGGTGTCCCATTCGCTGGGACTCACGTCGATCTTCGCCATCCTGCCCCTGCTGACGCTCTTCGTCCTGCTGGGCATCGTCCGACTCAAGGCGCAGTGGGCGTCCCTGTGCGCCCTCGTCGTGGCCATCCTCGTCGCGGTCATCGTGTACCCGATGCCGGTCGGGCAGGCGGCCGACTCAGCGCTCGAGGGCGCCGCGTTCGGCCTCTGGCCGATCATGTGGATCGTCATGACCGCTCTGTGGATCTACAACATGACCGATGCCACCGGGCACTTCGCCGTCCTGCGCCGGTCCTTCGCAGCGATCTCAGACGACATGCGCGTGCAGGTGGTGGTCATCGCCTTCTGTTTCGGCGCGCTGCTCGAGGCCCTGGCCGGCTTCGGCACCCCCGTGGCGATCTGCAGCGTGATGCTGGTGGGGCTGGGACTGAGCCCTCTGCGCGCGGTCGCAGTGGCGCTGGTGGCCGACACCGCGCCGGTGGCCTTCGGCGCCATCGCCATCCCCATCACCACGCTCGCACAGGTGACGGGCCTGCCGGTCCAGCACCTGGGTCAGATGGTCGGGCGTCAGACGCCCTTCCTGGCGCTCATCCTCCCGTTCATCCTCGTATTCATGGTCGACGGCCGCCGCGGCGTCCGGGCCGTGTGGCCGGCGGCGCTCACGGCCGGCTTCGTGTTCGCGATCCTCCAGTTCGCGATCTCCAACTACGTATCGG
>JBAQGP010000590.1:0-2571 GCA_049287845.1 Solirubrobacteraceae bacterium
TCGCCGAGGCGGTGCAGCTGCTCTCCAACGAGGGCGTCGGCATGGACGACATCAACCTGCGACGGCCGACGCTGGACGACGTGTTCCTGTCGCTGACCGGCCACGCCGCCGAGGAGCCGACCGAGTCCGCCGAGGCCGCGGAGGGAGAGCGCGCATGAGACGCCTGGTCACCGACACGCTCATCATCGCCGAGCGCAACCTCATCCGGCTCCCGCGCAAGCCCGAGCTGCTGCTGGCCTTCACGGTGCAGCCGATCATGTTCGTGCTGCTGTTCCGCTACGTGTTCGGCGGCGCCATCAACACCGGGGGCGTGGCCTACGTCGACTTCCTGATCCCGGGCATCATCGTCCAGAACATCGCCTTCGGCGGCTTCGTGACGGCGCTCGGGCTCAACGAGGACGTGCACAAGGGCCTGATCGACCGTTTCCGCTCGCTGCCGATGGCGCGCCCCGCCGTGCTCGCCGGCCGAACCCTCGCGGACATGGTCACCAACTTCATCTCGGTGTGCGTGCTGGTGGTCACCGGGCTGATCATCGGGTTCTCCTTCAACGCGCCCGTGCTCCACGTCATCGCCGGCTTCGCGCTGCTGCTGCTCATCGGCTACGCCTTCAGTTGGGTGTTCGCGCTCGTCGGGCTGCTGGCCTCGACCCCGGAGTCGGCCAACTCGGTCGGGTTCATCGCCATCTTCCCGCTGACCTTCATCTCCTCGGCCTTCGTGCCCACCGCCAGTATGGCGGCGCCGCTACGCGACTTCGCCAACGTCAACCCGTTCACGATCTTCGTCGACGCGATGCGCTCGCTGTGGATCGGGACGCCGGCCCATGACTACGTGTGGGGCTCGGTGGTGTGGGCGCTGGTGATCCTGGTGGTGTTCGCCCCGCTGGCGGTGGCACGCTACCGGCGTAGCGCGGGCGGCTTAACGCCGCCACCGCCGCCGGCGGCCGTGCTGCCGTGCCGCGCTAATTCTGCTCGCCGCGGGCGACGGCCAGGCACGCCTCACAGCGCGGCCACGGGGGGTTCCACGGGTAGCCGCTGACGTCCTTGCCACACAGCGCGGTATCGGGCTCCTCGGCGGTGACCAGGTGGCAGAGCTCCTCGAAGCCGTCCTGGCCGATCCCCGGGACGTTGCGGCACGCGGGGTGGACGTTGGGGGCCCGAGTGGGCGCTGCGGGCGGCGCGGCCATCGCCCTCACCCTACCGCGCGCAGATGGGTGAATGGACGACCGTCGCGCAGCTCCGCGACCACGCCCTCGACGAGACCATCGTCGTCGATCGTGCGTCCGTCGGTGACGGCGGCCACGGTGGCGCGCTTGCGCTGGATGAGGCGGGCCATCGTCTCGTCGATCGTGTTGGCGGCCAGCAGGTACCAGGCGGTGACGGCGTCACGCTGGCCGATGCGGTGACAGCGGTCCTCGGCCTGGTCGTGCATCGCCGGCGTCCATTCGAGCTCCAGGAAGGCGACGTTGGAGGCCCGGGTCAGCGTGATCCCCTGGGCGGCCACGCGCGTGGCGCAGACGATGAGACCGCGCCCGCCCGCCCCGTCCGCCCACTCGGCCTCCTGGAAAGCCCGGATGGCGGCCTCGCGCTGCTCCAGCGAGTCCTCTCCGAGGAGGTGCAACGCGGCCGGGAAGCGGGCCATCACGGCCCGCTGAACCTCGACATGCCGGGCGAACACCACCAGCGGCTCCTCGGAGGCGAGGAAGTCCTCGATCCACGCCAGCGCCGCCGCCAGCTTGCCGCGGGCGGCCAGGCGCTGAAGCGTGCCGAGCTGGGCCAGGCGCTGCGCTCGCAGCGTCGCGGCGATCTTGGCGTTGAGCTCGGAGAGATCCAGCGGCTGGGAGCGCAGCCAGGCGATGACGTCGCGCTCGGCCAGCCGGTACTCGGCCTCGTTGGTGAGCGCGACGGGGATGACCACCTGGCGCTTGGGCGGAAGCTGGGGGAGGACCTCGGCCTTGAGCCGGCGTACGAAGCAGGCGCGGCGCATGTGCCAGTGCAGCCGCTCCTCGGAGACCATGCCGCGGAACTGGCGGGCGAAGCTCGCGCCCGAGCCGAACTCCTCCATCCGCCCGATGATGCGCAGCTGCGCGATGAGCTCCTCGGCGTGGTTGAGCACCGGCGTCCCGCTGAGCGCGAGGCGCAGGCCTCCGGGTACCACGGCGGCGGCCAGGCGGCGCACCGCCTGGGTGCGCTTGGCCTGCGGGTTCTTGCAGTAGTGCGACTCGTCGACGACCAGCGCGCGCGGCCGGGTGCGGGTGAGTGCCCCGTACTGCGCGGCCACCACCTCGTAGTTGACGATCGTGATCTCCGCCGCCGCCGGGACGGTGCCGCGCCCCTGGACGACGGCGACCGACCGGTGGGGCAGCCACCGGCGGGTCTCGCGCTCCCAGCCGAGCTTCATCGAGGCCGGGCACACCACGACAGCCGGAAAGGCGCCGTCGGCCTCGATGGCCGTCAGCGCCTCCACGGTCTTGCCCAGGCCCTGCTCGTCGGCCAGGAAGGTGCCGCGGGCCTGGAGCGCGTAGCGGACCGCGGCCCACTGGAAGGGCGCGGGCTCCCCGCCCAGCACGGCGG
>JBAQGP010000591.1:0-12623 GCA_049287845.1 Solirubrobacteraceae bacterium
GCGCTGGTCACCGGCGTGGTGGGGCTGCGCCTCGCCGGCGACGCCGTCATGCAGCTGTGGGACGGTGACGCGGCCAGCGGGGGTGACCGGGCCGCCGCCCGGCTCGAGCTGCTCACGGGCTCAGACACGGTGCGTGGCTGGTACTCGCGTTTTGCCGAGGGCCTCGTTGGACAGGGCGCGGTGCCAGAGCCACTCGCCCCTGACGCCGTCGCCGACGGGCGCCTGGTCGACGCCGTCGGCCACGACCTGCGCGACGTGGACGGCAACGCCACGGCGACCGCGGTCCGGGTGATCTGGACCGGCGACCATCTGGACGCCGTCCGGCGGCTGCAGGGGATGTTGGTGGGGCCGGCGCGGGCGGCCGTGGCCCAGCAGGCCCTGGGCTGAGTCATGCTGAGGGTTGTGGCCGATAGTTGAGCTATTTCCTTCACTATCCACCACGAGTCCGCCGGGGCGCGCCGGACTCACCCCTTCCTCAGGCCGCCGTTGACGGTTCGCCCGGGCCCGCAGAACGCCTGCGGGCAAATGCTCAGCGTGGCTCGTGCAGCGCTGCGCCCCAGCGCTCCTCGATGTGCCCGTAGCGCCACACCGTCACTGCCAGCGCCCACGTGACCACGAACAGCCCGACGATCACGAACCCGAGGGTGTTGAGGTCGATCCGCTCCAGCCATCCCCAGAACCCACCGGAGAGGCCGAGCTGGGACGCGAGCAGCCCACCGAGCTCGATCGTGCCGATCATCGCGGCCACCGCCACCGACAGGCCGGTGATCGTGAGGTTGTAGAAGACCTTGCGCACCGGCTGCGACAGCGCCCAGCCGTAGGCGAAGTTCATGAACGAGCCGTCGATGGAGTCCATCAGCGACATCCCGGCGGCGAACAGGACCGGCAGACACAGGACCGCATACCACGGCAGTCCGGCGCTCGCGGCGCCGCCGGCGAGGACCAGGAGCGCAACCTCGCTGGCGGTGTCGATGCCCAGGCCGAAGAGCACCCCGATCGGATACATCTGGCCGGGCCGGCTCACCGTTCGCGTGAGCCGACCGAGCACCCGGTTGAGCAGTCCGCGGCGCTGCAGCTGCTCCTCCAGCTCGGCCTCCTCGTAGCGGCCGGTGCGCATCTGGCGAAAGACGCGGACGATCCCGAGCAGGATCACCACGTTCACCGCGGCGATGACGTACAGGAACGACCCGGAGACCAGGGTGCCGACGACCGTCATGACCCGATGCAGGTGCGAGCCGCTGGTGGCCACAGGGCCATCGAGCGCCCTCACCCCCATCGAGATGAGGAAGGCCAGGGCGAACACGATCGTCGAGTGGCCGAGAGAGAACCAGAAGCCGACACTGAGCGGCCGCCGGCCCTCCGCCATCAGCTTGCGGGTGGTGTTGTCGATGGCGGTGATGTGGTCAGCGTCGAACGCGTGGCGCAGTCCGAGCGTATACGCGGTGACCGCGACGCCCGCGGTGAGCGCGCCACCGGCGCCGAGGCGAGACGGCGCCATCAGCACCAGCAGGAGCCCGAAGCCGATCACATGCAGGGACCCGACAACGCCGGCCATCATGAGCAGCGTCCGCTTCTCCCCCCAGGTCAGGCACGACCAGAACGCTCGCGGGCTGGGCCGGCGCATCCAGCGCACCGTAGTCCGGCGGAGCGGGCCGCGCAATTCCCGGTGCGCAGGATTACCGCCGCGCGACCCGTGCCGGGCCACGATATCGTGCCGCGATATCGTGGTGCGAAACCGAGACGGGAAACCGAAAACGGGTATTACATGCCCGGAGCACCGAAGCTCGAGCGCAGGCGCCGCGCCAAGGCACGCGCGCGGTCGGTGCCGCGCCGTCCCGCCCACGGGTGTGGCCCCCGGGCCCAGGGGTGCCAGCCCAGCGTGCCGTAGTCCCGGCGCACCCGGGCCTTGAGCTCGCCACGGTGCTCGCCGCAGGCGTAGCGCACCGGCCCGTACATGCCTCGGCCGTGCCAGGTCAGCCAGGGGGCGGGCGGGCCGAGGGCGGTGGGTCCGGCATCGACGTACTCGCCGTGGCGCAGATCCAGCAGTTGGTGCTCGAGCGCCCTCTGCGTCTCAGCGTCCGGCCGGGCGCCGCAGATCTCGCATCTGAACACGACGACGACGGGCACCGCCTACCACCTGGGCGAATAGCCCGAGGACAGGGTGGCCCCTGGCCCCCGCCACTCGGGCTCGACGTCGTAGCGGCGCTTGATCGCGCGGCGGCGCAGCGTGCGGAGCACGGGCCCGTACGTGACACGCGCGGCGCGCGCCGCGAGCAGGCCCAGCGGGTGGGGCGACATGAAGGGCATGAACTTGTCGGGAAAGCCGGGCATCGTGCAGGCGATGCAGATGCCCCCCACGTTCGGGCAGCCGCCGACGCCACCGGTCCACCCGCGGATCGGCACGTTGCACATCGCCACCGGTCCCTTGCAGCCCAGCTTGACCAGGCAGCCGCGCGCGTCGGCCGGCGTGCGGGCAAACTCGCCCTGCTCGGCAAAGCCCGCCCGGCCGCAGCCCTGCTGCACGGTGCGCCCGAACAGCCAGCGCGGCCGCCCCTGCTCGTCGAGCTTCAGCATCGGTCCGGCACCGGCCAGGTGCAGCGCCAGATGGACCAGCGTCTCGGCGATGTTGTCTGGCTGCACGGGGCAGCCGGGCACATTGACGATGGGGATGTCGCGCTGGGAGGTCCATTCGCCCCCGAGGTAGTCACGCAGGCCCATCGCTCCCGTGGCGTTGTTGCGCATCGCCGGGATCCCGCCGTAGGCCGCACAGGTGCCCATCGCGACGACCACGCCGGCGTGGGGCGTGAGACGGTCGATCCACCGCGCGGTGGTGATCGGCTGACCTCCGGCCGGGGCGACGCCGAGGGCCGCCCAGTGGCCGTCGCCGCTGAGCTGCTCATTGGGAACCGCCCCCTCGACGACGAGGATGAAGGATCCGAGCCGCCCCGCGGCGGCCGCGAACCACGGTCGCATGAACTCCTCGCCGGTCTCGTAGGCGAACACCGGGCTGTGGATGATCAGCGGTGGCACCCCGGGGAAGGCGCCGCGCTGGAGGTCCTCGAAGGTGGGGTTGCGCGCGGCGGTCAGAGCGATCGACTCGCCGTCACAGCCCAGGCCGCTGGAGAGCCACAGCACCTGGATGGGGTCACCGGCGGCGGGGGCCGGCGCGCCCGGCCGGCCCGAGAGGAGTCCGCGTGCCGGCTCAGCCGGCACGCTGGTCGCTCGGTGTCGCCGACGCAGCCAGCCCAGTGTGGCGCTCGAGCAGCGACTCCAGCTGATAATCGAGGGTCCCGTGCAGACGGAGATCGTCGGCCGAGCCACTGACCAGCCCCGCGTGGGCGAGCCGCTTGAGGGCGTGGGAGATCGACGGGCGCTCGGCGGCCACGAGCTGGCCGAGGAGCCGGTGGGTGAGCGGCAGGCACAGCCGCACGGACGACGGCTCCACCTTCCCCCAGCGCATGGCCAGGTGCCACAGCAGCAGCACGAGGCGCACCTCCAGCCGCGGCTGGGAGGTGATCGCGCGCAGGACGTCGAGCTCGGCGGTCCTGCGGCAGGCCCGGGTGAGCAGCGCGCGCCCGACCTGAGGGAACGGCCGCACCCGATCCACGAAGTCCTCGTCGAGCAGCGCGAACCGCGTCGGGCGGAGGGCGCGCCAGTGGCAGGTTCGCTCGATCAGGTCGTCGGTGGGCAGCGTCGGAGCCTGCAGCAGGTCGCCCGATCCGAGCAGCTCGGTGGCGACCCGATCGCCGGTGCGGGTCTCGAACGCGACGAGGCCGTCGAGCATGAGCAGGCCCGGTCCATGACGGGCGATGTCAAACCAACCGGACAGGTCGCAGTCGCCCACCCCCGCCTGCAGGACACGGGCGGTGGCGAGCTGGCGGACGGCGAGGCGGCCGCGAACGTCGAACTCCTCGGCGAGACCGTCGTCGAGGTCCAGGAGATAGGCGTAGAGCGCGCTGGGCTCGGGGCGACGCGGTACGAGACCGGGCCTCCCGGGCCATCGAAACACCTCATGCTGGACGCTCACTCCGTCTCTCGCCGTCACGGCAAACCGTCTCCTGGGTCACACACGGACCGACGGGACCTGGCAGCGCCACCCTACGCCCCGACACCGGTCTTGGGAAGGGGGTGACCCTGGTGACCACGGCGGGGGTAACTCCCGTTACCGCGGTTCGTGCCGACCCCCAACCGGGTGGTAGAACGGATTTGTGTGCCTGGCAATACCTGGTCAAGTCGTCGCGATCGTCGATGAGACCAACCGTCTGGCCAAGGTCGACGTCGCCGGCGTGCGTCGCAACGTCAACGTCGGCCTACTCGACGACGATGGCGGTGGCGTCGTCCCCGGAGACTGGGTGCTGATCCACGTCGGGTTTGCCATCTCCAAGGTCGACGAGGAGGAGGCGCGCGCCACGCGCGACCTGCTCGTGCGGATGGGAGCCGATTACGAGCAGGAGCTCGAGGAGCTCAAGGCCAGCGTGATCGAGTGAGCGACGACTGCGGCTCGCAGCACTGCATCACCTGCGGCGACGACGGCGTCCCCATGACGGTGCTGCGCGTCGATGACGAGCGCTCGCTGGCGTTGTGCTGCGGGGAGGACGGCAGTCACGCCACGGTCGAGATCGCGCTCGTGGCCCCCATCGCCCCCGGCCAGGGCCTGCTCGTCCACGCCGGCACCGCGCTGGCCCGGCTGCCGCTGACGGACGGAGCCGCCCTATGAAGTTCGTCGACGAGTTCCGCGACGCCGAACTCGGTCGCGCCGTCGCCGGCCAGATCCTCTCGCTGGTGGAGCCCGGTCGCCACTACAAGCTGATGGAGGTGTGCGGCGGGCACACCCACTCGATCTACAAGTACGGCATCGACGACCTCCTCCCGGCCAACGTCGAGCTCGTCCACGGGCCCGGGTGCCCGGTGTGCGTGATCCCGATGGGCCGCGTCGACGACGGGATCGCCGTGGCTCACGAGGACGGCGTCATCTTCACCTGCTTCGGCGACATGATGCGGGTGCCCGGAGCGGACGGGAGCCTGCTCGAGGCCAAGGCCGCGGGCGCCGACATCCGGATGGTGTACTCGCCGCTGGACGCCCTGCGCATCGCCAAGCAGAACCCCGATCGCGAAGTCGTCTTCTTCGCCATCGGCTTTGAGACGACGGCGCCATCCACCGCGCTGACGCTGAAGCGCGCGCGAGCAGAGGGCGTGCCCAACTTCAGCGTCATGTGCAGCCACGTGACGATCGTGCCCCCGCTGCGGGCCCTGCTCGAATCGCCAGACCTCCGGCTGGACGGCTTCATCGGCCCCGGCCACGTCTCGACCGTCGTGGGCGCGCGCCCGTTTCAGTTCATCCCCGCCGACTACGGCAAGCCCGTGGTCATCGCCGGCTTCGAGCCGCTGGACATCCTCCAGGCGATCGAGATGATCCTGCGCCAGCTCGCCGGCAAGCGCTGCGAGGTGGAGAACCAGTACAGGCGCGTCGTGCCCTACGAGGGCAACCTGCGAGCGCTGGAGGTCATTGCCGAGGTGTTCGAGCTGCGCCCCCACTTCGAGTGGCGCGGCCTGGGCTTCATCTCCCACAGCGGCCTGAAGCTGACGGACGCCTACGCCGAGCTCGATGCCGAGGTCCGCTTCAGCGTCCCCGGCATCCGGGTGGCCGACCCCAAGGCGTGCCAGTGCGGCGAGGTGCTCAAGGGCGTGATCAAGCCGTGGGAGTGCAAGGTGTTCGGGACCGCGTGCACGCCGGAACGACCGATCGGCACATGCATGGTGTCCTCGGAGGGCGCCTGCGCCGCCTATTACAACTTCGGGCGCTTCGCGCGGGAGCGAGAGGTGGTCTGATGACCGAGCGCTCTGGCGCGGGTGGGGCGGTCTCCGATCGAGAGCAGACGATCCTGGCGATCATCGAGACGGCTCGCGGCAAGCGCGCGAAGTTCCGCGACGCGCGCATCACCATGGCCCACGGGGCTGGCGGCAAGGCCACGCAGGGCCTGATCGAGGGGCTGCTGGCGCCGGCGTTTGGATCCGAGACGCACGAGCTGGCCGACGCCGCGACCATCCACGTCGACGGCGCCGCGCTGGCGCTGACCACGGACTCCTATGTGGTCAAGCCGCTGCGCTTCCCCGGCGGCTCCATCGGGGAGCTCGCCGTCAACGGGACCGTCAACGACCTGGCGGTCTCCGGAGCCCGCCCGATGGCGCTCAGCCTGTCGCTCATCCTCGAGGAGGGCCTGCCTGCCGAGGAGCTGCGCGCCGAGGTCGAGGCGATCGCCCGTGCCGCCACTGAGGCGGGCGTGCGGATCATCACCGGTGACACCAAGGTGGTGGAGCGCGGCCACGCCGACGGCATGTACATCTGCACGAGCGGCGTGGGCCGCCACGACCCCCGGGCGCGCCTGTCCCCCGCCGGGCTGGAGCCGGGCGACCGGATCCTGTTGTCCGGGAGCATCGGCGAGCACGGCACGGCCATCATGCTGGCGCGCAACGAGTTCGAGCTCGACGCGGAGATCGAGTCAGACACCCGGTCGCTGTGGCCGGTGGTCGACGCGCTGCTCGACGCGGCCGGTCCCGGGCTGCGCTGTCTGCGCGACGCCACGCGCGGCGGCGTCGCCTCCGTGCTCAACGAGCTGGCGCGCGCGTCGTCGGTGGCGATGATCGTACGCGAGGGGGCGGTGCCCGTCGCACCCGAGGTGGCGGGCGCGGCCGAGATCCTGGGCATCGACCCCATGTACGTCGCCAACGAGGGCAAGCTGGTGGCGTTCGTGGAGCCGGGGCTGGCCGACGCGGCCCTTGGAGCGATGCGCGCCGTACCAGGGTGCGAGGCGGCGGCGGAGATCGGCGAGGTGCGCACCGAGCCGCCGGGGATGGTGCTGGTGGAGACGAGCTTTGGCGGTCGGCGGGTGATGGACCAGCTGGTCGGTGACCCGCTGCCACGGATCTGTTGAGAGAGGAGACGGGATGGCGACACAGGCGAGTCCGTATGCGAAGCAGAAGGAGACCGAGGCGGTCACGGCACACGTGCTGTGGATGACCACCGGTCTGAGCTGTGAAGGGGACTCGGTGGCGATGACCTCGGCCACCAACCCCAGCCTGGAGGACATCGTCCTGCAGGCCATTCCGGGCATGCCGAAGGTTGTGGTGCACAACCAGGTCGTCGACTACGCCGTGGGCCAGGAGTACGCGCAGGCCTGGTTTGACGCCGAGAACGGCGAGCTCGACCCGTTCGTCCTCGTGATCGAGGGGTCGCTGGGCAATGAGGAGATCAACGGCGAGGGCCACTGGACCGGCTTCGCGGTCAATCCGTCCAACGGCCAGCCGATCACGATGAACGAGTGGATGGACCGCCTGGCGCCCAAGGCGGCCGCCGTCGTCGCCGTCGGGACGTGCGCCACCTATGGCGGCATCCCGGCCATGAAGAACAACCCCACGGGCGCGATGGGGGTGCCCGACTACCTGGGCTGGAGCTGGCGCTCGAAGGGGGGGCTTCCAATCGTGTGCATCCCGGGCTGCCCCGCGCAGCCCGACAACATGACCGAGACCCTGCTGTACCTGGCGCTGCATCTCGCCGGGTTGGCCCCCGCCCCCGAGCTCGACGAGGCGCTGCGGCCCAAGTGGCTGTTCGGCCGGACCGTGCGCGAAGGGTGCAACCGCGCCGGCTTCGCCGAGCAGGGCGACTACGCCACCGAGTACGGCTCCGATCACCGGTGCCTGGTCAAGCTGGGCTGCAAGGGCCCGGTGGTCAAGTGCAACGTGCCGGTGCGCGGCTGGGTCAACGGCGTGGGCGGATGCCCCAACGTCGGTGGCATCTGCATGGCGTGCACGATGCCGGGGTTCCCCGACAAGTACATGCCGTTCATGGACGAGGACCGGTGGGGCGCCGTGGCGGCCAACGTCATGAAGTTCTCCTACGGGCCGATCGTCCGGTTCATGCGCCATCGCCACATCAAGAACAACTTCGACGTCGAGCCCGAGTGGCGGCGGCGCGGCAGCACGCTGACCACCGGCTATCAGAAGCGCTGGTGACAGGCACCGCCCACTGACACTGACCGCCGCACGAGATTGGAGAGACGAGATGGCCGTTGAGACAGGGCAGAAGGTCGTCGTCAAGGAGATGTCCTGGGACCCGATCACCCGGATCGTGGGCAGCCTCGGGATCCACACCGAGATCGACTTCACCAACCAGCAGGTGCTCAAGTGCTACAGCACCTCGATGATCTTCCGCGGGTTCGACATCTTCATGAAGGGGATCGACCCGCGCGACGCGCACTTCATCACCAGCCGCATCTGCGGGATCTGCGGTGACAATCACTGCACCTGCTCGTGCCTGAACCAGAACATGGCCTATGGCGTCAAGCCGCCCAAGCTCGGCGACCTGGCCTTCAATCTCGCCGAGACCGCCGACTACATCTTCGACCACGCGATCTTCAACGACTGCATGGCCAACGTGGACTTCTGCGAGCAGATGGTCAAGGAGACCAATCCCAGCCTGCTCGCCACGGCCGAGAACACGCCCGCGCCGGGCTCGGACATCCACGGCTTCAAGACGATTGCCGACATCATGCGGGCGCTCAACCCGTTCACCGGAGAGTTCTATCTCGAGACGCTGCACGTGGCGCGCTACACGCGCGAGATGTACTGCCTGTTCGGCGGCCGCCACACCCACCCGTCGACGATCATGCCCGGCGGTTGCAGCGCCGACATCACGCACCAGACCTGCACGGACTACTACGTGCGGCTGATGCGCTACTTCGACTACGTCAAGCGCAGCGTGCCGATGCACGACGACCTCTACGACTTCTTCCTCCAGGGGCTGCCCGGCTACGACATGGTCGGGTTCCGGGAGACGAATCTCGTCAACTGGGGCTCGTTCGACGATCCGGACTACGTCGACTACGACTACCGCAACATGACCGAGTGGGGTCGCAAGCGCTACATCACCCCCGGCGTCGCCATTGGCGGCGAGCTGATTTCCACCGACCTGGTGGAGATCAACCTCATGATCCGCATCCTCCTCGGCTCCTCCTACTTCGACTCCTGGGAGGACGAGCCCACGTTCGTCACCCACGACCCGCTCGGCAACCCGGTGCACAAGAACCACCCGTGGAACAAGGTCACCCTGCCCAGGCCGCAGAAGCGCGACTTCGCCGACAAGTACACCTGGGTGGTGTCGCCGCGCATCTATGACAAGCGCACCGACACGCACGTGTGCTGCGACACCGGCGGCGGCCCGTTCGCGCGGCAGTGGTGCACGGCCAAGGCGGGGCTGGTGGACTTCGGCTACGCCAAGGCCACCGGCGACTCGATCCAGATGGTGCTGCCCCGCTCGCCCAACATGCCCGAGATGGAGCTCGAGTGGAAGGTCCCGGAGAAGTCCAACGCGATCGAGCGCGATCGCGCGCGGACCTACCACCAGGCCTACAGCGCGCTGATCGCGCTGCACTGCCTGGAGCGGGCGATGAAGGAGGTCCAGGCCGGGAGGACCAAGAGCTGGAACAGCTTCAAGGTCCCCGAGAGTGCGGTCAGCGTCGGCTTCCACGAGGCGGCCCGCGGGGTGCTCTCGCACCACATGGTCATCCGCGAGGGCAAGATCGCCAACTACCAGCCGTATCCGCCGACACCGTGGAACGCCAGTCCGCGCGATGCCTTCGGGACGCCGGGCCCCTATGAGGACGCCGTCCAGAACACGCCGATCTTCGAGGAGAACGGCCCGGAGAACTTCAAGGGCGTCGACATCATGCGGGCGGTGCGCTCCTTCGACCCCTGCCTGCCCTGCGGCGTGCACATGTACACCGGGGGCGGCAAGGTGCGCAAGGTCATGCACACGCCGACCGCGATGGCGTAGCCATGGACACGGCGGGCGTCATTCTCGGCCCCGACGAGCTGGTCCAGCGCATCCAGGACCTTCAGGAGCGGCTGGAGACGACCGGCGACGCGGCCACCCGAGAGGTGGCCGACGCGCTGGTCTCGGCGGTGGTGCAGATGTACGGCGCCGGGCTGGAGCGGATCGTGGAGCTGCTGGCCGGGGCGGGTGACACCGGGCGGGAGATCGCGTCGTCGCTGTCTGAGGATGAGCTCGTGGCCACTCTGCTGCTGATCCACGATCTGCACCCCGTGCCACTGGAGGACCGGGTGCAGGCCGCGCTGAAATCGGTGCGGCCGTACATGGAGTCCCACGGTGGCAACGTCGAGCTGCTGTCGCTGACCGACCGCGTGGCCACCATCCATCTGCGCGGCAGCTGCTCTGACTGCTCGGCCTCGGCGGTAACGCTCGAGCTGGCCATCAAGCAGGCATTGGAAGAGGCCGCGCCCGATCTCGAGGCCCTGGAGGTGCTCGGCGTGGCCCCGCAGACCTCCGGTGGCCCCGGATTGCCGATGGTGAGCGGCAGCGTGGGTGGGTGGGGACCGACTTCCGGCATGGAGCTGCCGGTGGTCATGGCCGGGGTGGGTGGGGACCGGGTTCCCCAGCCGGCCTGGGTGGACCTGGAGTCGGTGGCCGGGCTGGCCGACGGCGCGCTGGCCGCGGTGAGCGTGGCCGGGTCAGACCTGGTGGTGGCCAACGTCGACGGCACGCTGCTGGCCTACCACGACCGGTGCGCCAACTGCGGGGCGCCGCTGCACGAGGGCCTGCTGTCCGCGGGAGCGCTCGCCTGCCCGGAGTGTCAGCGCTCGTTCTTCCTGCCCCGGGCGGGCCGCTCGCTCGACGATGAGAAGATGCAGCTCGAGCCGGTGCCGCTGCTGCGCGACGAGGGGCGCGTCAAGGTCGCGCTGACGCAATGACAGCGCTCCGGCCAGTGGCGGACGCGGTCGCCGCTCGGCGGCGCGCCGACCTCGTCACGGGGCTGCGTGGGCTGGCCCGCCCGCAGGCGGCGCCCCCTCCCTCGGTGCCCGCAGACACGGAGGCGTGCGATCTCTGCGGCATCGGCATCGGCGAGGATCACCGCCACCTCCTGCATCTCACCGAGCGGCGGATCGTGTGCGCCTGTGAGGCGTGCTGGGCGATGCGCTCGGGCGAGGGCGACTACCGTCCCACCGGCAACCGGACGGTGTGGCTCAGCGGGCTCGACGTGCCCGACGACCTGTGGGCGGGCTTCCAGATCCCCATCGGGCTGGCCTTCTTCATGGAGTCGACGGTCACGGCCTGCATCGTGGCGATGTATCCCAGCCCCGGCGGGGCCACCGAGAGCGAGCTGCACTTCGAGTCCTGGCAGCGCATGTGCGAGCTCAACCCCGTGCTCGCGACGCTGGAGCCCGACATCGAGGGGCTGATCGCCAACCGCCTGTCTGACCCGCCGACCTACGTCATCGCGCCGATCGATCGCTGCTACGAGCTGACCGGCACGATCAAGGCCGCGTGGGAGGGGATCTCCGGCGGCCCCGGCGTTGAGGCGGCGGTGGGCCGGTTCTTCGCGGACCTCCGCGAAAAGGCCCGGGGATGACCGACCTGACCGCCGCCCCCGCTGCCGCGGCCGTGCCGGTGGGGGCCTCCGCCGCCGAGCCGCCCGAGGTGGAGTTCGCCGTACTGGGCGCGCGTCCGCTGAAGTACGCCGCCGCTCCGATGCTGGCGCTCGACCTCGAGGTGACAGAGACCCATGGCCGCCCGGTGTACATGCTGGCGCTCAGCATCCAGCTCATGATCGAGCCCGCGCGCCGCGCCTACGACGAGGCTGCCCACGAGCGGCTGGTGGAGCTGTTCGGGGCCCCCGAGCGGTGGGCGGTGACCACGCGGAGCCTCGTGTGGTCCGCGCTGGACATCGTCGTGCCCGCGTTCACCGGGCGCACGACGGTGACCGTGCCGATCGCCTGTCACTACGACCTGGAGCTGGCGGCGTCCAAGTACCTGCACTCGCTCACCGACGGCGAGGCGCCGCTGGCGCTGCACTTCAACGGCATGGTGTATTACCCCCGCGAGGACGGCGGGCTGCAGATCGTGCTGCTGCCATGGTCGAACTCGATCGGCTTCCGGATGCCGGTGCGGGTCTGGCACGAGACGATCGAGCACTACTACCCGGGCACCGCATGGGTGGGGCTACGGTCCGAGACGCTCGAGGCGCTGCAGCGAGCCAAGCTCGCGCGGGGTCTGGCCACGCTCGACGACACGGTGACCGCGCTGCTTGAGGACAGGCGCGATGGCTGATCACCTCGAGGAGCTGCTGGAGTCTCTGCTGTGGGAGGGCTACGCGCTGTACCCCTATACCCCCGGGGCGACCAAGAACGCCACCCCCACCCCGTTCGGCATCGTCTACCCCCCGGTCTACGCGGCCACGCTGCAGAGCACGTTCGACCACCTCGAGCTGCGCTGCGTCGTCGGCGCCCCCGCCGACGCGGTCCTGAGCGCGGAGGTGAGGTTCCTGGCGGCCTCCGGGGAGCGACACCAGGCCGCCGCGCACCGCGTCGGCCTGCCGGGGGCGATGGTCGGGGCGCTGGCGGGCCGGGCCGCGCGCAAGGAGGTGTCAGTGGGCGGGCTCACCGTGGGGATGGCGCTGGAGGCCCTGCCTCAGCTGCGGGAGAACGAGTACGAGGTGGTGCTGCGGGTGGAGAACCTCACGCTCGTCTCCTCCGGCCTCGATCGCGCCGGCGCTCTTCGGCGCTCGCTGATCTCGACCCACCCCGTGCTACGCGTCGCCGGCGGACGGTTC
>JBAQGP010000592.1:0-1846 GCA_049287845.1 Solirubrobacteraceae bacterium
CCTCGAGCTCGCGCAGCGTGTCCTCGGAGCGGGCGGCGACCAGGCGGGAGCTGGGGGTGGCGTCCAAGGGGGCGTCGAGCGGGTCATCGAGGTCCGGGAAGCTGACAAAGCCCCCGGCTTCGCGCACGATGAGCTGGCCGGCGGCGGCATCGACGCCGCGGCAGCGCTGCAGCGTGACCATGGCGTCGAAGCGGGCGGCGGCGACCTGGCACAGCGTGGAGGCGATGGTCCCGAGCGCCCGCAAACGGCGGGTGGCGGCCGTGAGCGGCTCGATCGCCGCGTGCACCCATTCGGGATCGGAAGACTCGATCCCCAGCAGCTCCAGGCGGCCGTCGCGCGAGCGCCGCTCGGGTAGCGAGGGGTCCAGGAGCACACCGTCGCGCCACGCCCCCTCGTCCCGGCGCGCCCACCACTGCTCGCGGGCT
This sequence comes from Solirubrobacteraceae bacterium, assembly GCA_049287845.1. Lineage (GTDB taxonomy): Bacteria > Actinomycetota > Thermoleophilia > Solirubrobacterales > Solirubrobacteraceae > Palsa-465. The sequence goes on from JBAQGP010000592.1 coordinate 426, forward strand.
CCAAAGTCATGGACGAACGCGAACGCCACGTCGGCCATCGTCCGGCCGTCGGCGACGGCCACCGAGAGCGCGTAGTGGCAGGCGTCGCGCTTGGCGTTGAGCGAGCCGTCGATGGGGTCGATGATCACCCGCACGTCGCTCCCGCCGAAGTCGACCTCGCCGCGCTCCTCGCTGATGGCGCAGAAGCGGTGACCCTGGTCGTAGAGCGCCTGTAGCTGGGCGAAGACGACCGACTCGGCCGAGCTGTCGATCTCGAGGGTGCGGTCGCCGCCGCTGCCGCGCGTGCCCGTTTCGCGAGCGCGCTCGACCGTCGTCGGGGTGGCGGCCAGAACCCCGGCCAAGCCCTCCACCGAGCGCTGGCACAGCTGTAGCCAGTCCGCGTTCAATGCCGTGTCCGTGGTGCCCATCCTGCAACCTATGCTGTCAGACGGTGAGCCAGGAGAACGCACGCGGTGACTCCACTGACCGTTTGAGCCTGCTCGCCGACGGCGCCGCCGCCGACCGTTCGCTCGACGGTCTGCTGCCCGCTCAGGTGGACGCGGCCACCCATTCCGAGGCGCGGGTGGTGGTGCTCGGAGCGGCGGGAACCGGCAAGACACGCGTCGTGCAGGCGCGGTTTGAATGGCTGGTGGCGGAGGGGTGCGATCCCGGGCGCATCGGGGTGCTGGTCCCCACCGGCGCGCGCGCCGCGGCTCTAGGTGCGCGGATCGAGACCCGCCTATCCCGCGGTTATGACGAGCTCAACGTGCTCGCTCCCGCTCAGCTCGCCGGTCTCGTGCTGCGCGCGGCGGGCGCGGGCGCCGATCCGTTCGCGTCCGTGCTCACACCGGGCGACCGGCTGGCCATGCTGGTCGAGCGCATCGACGAGCTGTCGCTGCGCCACCACGACTTCGGCGGGCGTCCCAACACGCTGCTCGGGGGGTTCGTACGCCGGATCGACCGGCTCAAGGCCGAGCTGGTCACCGCCAAGGCCTACGTCACCTGGGCGCAGGCGCTGCCCGACGACGCGCCCGACGCCGAGCTGGAGCGCGAGTTCGCCCAGATCTACTGCACGCACGAGCGGATGCTGGCTGAGGCCAGTGCCCGCGACGACGGCGACCTCATCGTCTCCGCGCTGGACCTGGCGCGCGCCCAGCCCAATCTTGCGCGCCGGTTTGACTATCTCCTGCTCGATGACGCCCAGGAGCTCGACCTCGCGCCGGCGACGCTGGCCATGGAGGTGTCGGCACGCCGGGGGGTCACGATCGCGGGCGATCCCGACGCGGGGCTGCGGCGCTACCGGGGAGCCGGCGCGGCCCGGATGCGCAGCTTTCAACACGCGGAGCGCGATGGGCTCCGGGTCATTGTGCTTGAGCGCAGCCACCGCTGCCCGGGGCGGATCTGGCAGGCCGCGGCGTCCGCGCTTGGCCGCGACCCCTCCC
>JBAQGP010000593.1:0-1974 GCA_049287845.1 Solirubrobacteraceae bacterium
CGCTGGCGGCCTGCGGCGGGAGGCGGCGTGGCCCACCTGGCGGTTCACGAAACGCCCCTTCGCCTGGCGCCCTGCCGCCAGTCGCCGCTGCGGACCGGGCATATCAGCTCTTCTTGAATGCCTCACGGCGGATCATCTGCCACAGTGTCGGCGCCCCTTCGGAGGTCGTCACCTCAATCGTCTTCCTGACAAACCGGGAGTCGCTGACCTGCGCGAGCAGGCAGTCCGCAAGGTCTTCTCTGCTCGTGAAGACACCGTCCAGCTGGCCGTCACTGACCTCGTAGGAGGAGACGTGCCCCGCCTCGAACAACCCGGCGGAGCGGACCACCGTCCAGTCGAGGTCACTGCGACGCAGGATGTCCTCCATTGCCCGCATATCAGCGTAGGTGGTCTTGCCGATCGTCGCGGATACCAGCGGCTGCATGATCCGGTTGAGGATGAACCCGCCCTCGGCGTGACGGTGCGGCTCAACGGTGGTGGAGCTGACCACGGCGACGCGCTTCACGCCGAGGCGGCTCATCGCCGCGATAATGGAGGAGACTCCCTCGCTGTAGACCACGATGGGCTTTCTGGTAAACGGCACGCCCAGGCTCGACAGCACCGCCTCTGATCCCTCCACGGCGCGGTACACCGCCTGGCTGTCATGAACGTCGGCCTTGGCGATGATCAGTCGCGGGTGGGTGAACGGGAACTCGTCCGGGCGGCGGGTCACCGCGACGACCTCGTGTCCGGCGTCGACTGCCTGCCGGACAAGCATGCGGCCAGTGCCGCCGTTAGCCCCGAGAACGGAAATCCGCATCGTGAAGCTCCTTTGTTAGTTTGACTGTTTGTTTGACTCAGCGCGGCACCTTCGCGCGGCCACCAGGTCGGTCGCAGCCCGTTGCTCACTCGTGACAGCTCCTGCCGGGTAAGCGGCTGAAACTGCTACTCGATGATCGCCAACCCGGCGAGCTTCTTCGGGTCGAGGATCAAGTCGATCTCGGCGATCCGCTCGTTGACCACGGTGATGCCGACGACGGCGAGCACCGTCCCCCGTGCCTTCGCGATGACCCCGATGGCACCGTTCACCAGGATGGGCTCGCACAAGGTCGCGAACCGTGGCCCCTGCACCGCCGTTTGCTGCGCGACGGCGTCGGCGCCAGTGACCAGCGCCGGCACCAGCCCCGCTCGCACGCCGGCGTCGACCCGGAAGACGACATCCGGGTCGAGGACCTGGATGAGTCGCTCGAAGTCGCCTGCCCTCGAGGCTGCCAGGAAGGCATCCACCACTCTGCGTTGCGTCGGCAGGTCGGCATCGGAAACCGCCTGGGTGCCTCGCAGTCGGCGCCGGGCCCGACTCGCGAGCTGGCGTGCTGCCACTGGCGTCCGGTCCACGATCGGAGCGATCTGGTCGTACGGCACACCGAACATGTCGTGGAGCACGAAGGCCAGCCGTTCGGCCGGCTCAAGGCTGTCGAGTACTACGAGGAGAGCGAGCCCGACCGAGTCGGACAGCAGGCTCGCGTGCTCGGGATTGGCCGTGTCATCCGTGCTCACGACCGGCTCAGGCAGCCAGCTGTCGACTAGGTCCTCGCGCCGCGCCTTACGGGCTCTGAGCATGTCGACGCAGACGCGACCGACAACCGTGATGAGCCACGCGCCGACGTTGTCGATGGCACTTCCGTCGGACCGGGTGGTGCGGAGCCATGCCTCCTGCAAGGCATCCTCGGCCTCGGTCAGCGAGCCGAGCATCCGATAGGCGACGGCCTGCAGGCGAGGGCGGTGCTCCGCAAAGCGCTCGGCGAACCAGAGCATCTCTTCCCTGCCGTCATCGGAGGGTCTTTGCATCGGACCTCATCCCAGCCGGACGGACTTGCTGTAATTCGGCGCCCACATGCGGCGGTACAGCAGCCGGGCAGGCGCCGGGAGCATGTGCAGCACCTTGGCCTGCACCGGTTCACTCACTCCTTCCAGTACCCAGGGAAGGTACTCCGA
>JBAQGP010000594.1:0-7727 GCA_049287845.1 Solirubrobacteraceae bacterium
CAGGACGGTCAACCCGCTCGTCGGGATCAAGACTGCACGCTCCGCCACAATCCCAACCGGTCGCACCCACGCCGAAGCGGAAGCCTCCGCAGAGCCCTCATGACGTGACCGCGTTCACCCAGATCCGGAAGCCCTCGCAGCGCGATGGCAAACGTCGACGCTACCGCTCTCCGCGCGAACCAGCCACGACCGGCGCGGGCGATCGCTCGTGCTTGGCTGCCGCTTCCGGACAGTTGGAGCGACGCACGTGGCGCGCCGACCCGATGTTCGTAGAGGGTTCCCTCGCGAACGTTTCCGCGGAGACGTCCGGACGCCGGCCTCGACGGTCGGAAGTGTCCGGTTGTCGATCCTCTATCGGTCGGCGGTCGGCGGTCGGCGGTCGGCGGTCGGCGGTCGGCTGCGCTCGGACTGGTGTTCTATGCCGAGGCGGTCGGTCGTTCCCGGCGAGTCGCGAGGTCGCTTCGGTGCGGCCGGCCGTCTCGGCGACCCGGATCGCCGAACGGGGCGGGGAATCTGAGGTGAAGGCCGACTTGCTGACGGTTGTCGGCGTCTCCGGATGGGCGATAGTCCCGGCATGTCGGTTGAACTCTATGACCGGGCACAGCACCGCCCGCTGGCTGCGCCGGCGTGGAGTGAGGCCGCGGCGCGCGCCGCGATCGAGGCGATCGCGGCTGATGCGGTCGCGGCCTATCAGGGACCCGACCGGCTGTGGCCCAGCGCTGTTGATGATCTCGAGGGCGATCCTGACGTGCCATATCGCAACGTGTACTTTGGCGCGGCGGGCGTGGCGTGGGCGCTGGATCTGCTGGCTCGAGAAGGGCTGGGACCCGAGCTTGAGGGGATGGACAGCCTGGCTGACGGTCTTCTGGCGGGGTTTCGTCGAGCGCCGGAGTTGGTCGCTCTTGCGCCGGCTCCGGCGGCGTCGCTGATGTTCGGTGAGAGCGGCATTCTGCTCGCCGTCGAGTCGATCCGTCGTGACGGCGGGCACCTGGATGAGCTTGAGGCTTCGATCCGCCGAAACGCTCGTAACCCGACGCTGGAACTCTGCTGGGGTTCTCCGGGAACGATGGTCGCCGCGCTGAGGCAGTGGCGCGCCACCGGCGAGGCGCGCTGGCGGGAGCTGTGGCTTGACTCGGCCGACTGGTTGCTGCGCCAGTGGCACGAAACCGTCTGCGTTCAGGACCTGTACGGCGAGACACGGCGGTTCACCGGCGCTGGGCATGGGTTTGCCAGTAACGCCTTCGTGCTTCTCGCCGGCCGCGAGCTCCTCGGCGATCGCGCCAATGATCTCGCTGGGCGCGCCGCCGGGGTGCTGAGCGACCTGGCGCTCACAGACGACGGCGTGGCCCAGTGGGGTCCGATGGTCGGAGAGGATCCTGGCCGACGGCCGGTGCAGTGGTGCCATGGATCGCCTGGAATGGTGACCGCGCTCGCGGGGCTGCCCGCACATGAGCAGACCGATCGCCTGCTGGCCGGCGGCGGTGAGCTGACGTGGCGCGCCGGGCCGCTGATCAAGGGCGTGGGTCTGTGCCACGGCACGGCGGGAAACGCCTATGCCTTCCTGTCGCTGCACGCCCGGTCAGGCGACCAACGCTGGCTGCAACGAGCGCGGGCCTTTGCGATGGACGCGGTCAGTGACGTCGACCGACGCCGCGAAGCCGCGGGCCGCGGCCGCTACGCACTGTTCACCGGCGATATCGGCGTGGCGCTGTTGCTCCGAAGCTGTCTGTCGGCCGATCCGAGCTTCCCGTTCCTTGGATAGAACGCTTGACGTCGGGCGCGACCGATCCCGGCTCTTCCTTCGCCACGCCCCGTCAGCCAGCACAGCAGCCCTCCTGCGCCCCAACCAGGCGGCTCCGTCACGACAGGGAGCTGAAGCTGACCTGTTCGCTGAGCGTTGGTCAGCGGAGGTGCGACATCGACCGCATCGACCGCTACGGGAAGTTCATGCTCTCGCGGGTATCGGTTGGACGAGTTCGACGTCGATCGCGCGCTTGGGGTAGAACGTCCCCCAGAACACCGCTGTAAAGGCGTTACCTCGCGCTCGCGCACGCACGAGAGCATCCTCGTCTCCATCCAACTCGAGGTTGACCGACCGGCTGCGCGTCCAATCGACTGCCAGGTGAAGCTCGTGTTTCCCGGGCTCGACATCGACCATAAGAGATGACCCGCGCTTGACGCGTCCGGCCTTAGCTCCGTCGATCACCACCCAATAGGAGCGAAAGATGCCGACGGACTCCTTGGCCCGCTCAACCGTGATGCGCGCGCTCGCCACACTTCGGATGCTACGTGCCCGTTGATCAACTCGTCGCAGTAAGCCTTCCCATCTGAGACGCCCCGACTTGGTCGACGTGACTGCCTTCCGCGGGTGTAGGAAGTCTCGGTCTCGGAGCCCCTCGGCGATGTCGTAGAAGCGAGGCTGTGAGAGTCAGAGTCTGATTCCCGACTTCACGAAGTGGATTTGCCTGGCTCCGATCCCCGCTCTGCGTAAACGACCTCGAAGCCTGTTGTCCCGATTCGGGGTCAGCGATAACCCCGCGGAGGCGGCGACGTGATCGGCGGCCTGCGCGATCGTAAGGTGATCGGTCCACACCTGCTCCGCAAACTCCGGCGCCTGCAGACGCTCTAGGCAGAGGTCAAGCCGGGACACTGCGAACCTTTCCACATGCAGAGCAGCTCCGTTGCCTGCGATCAGCTGAACTGCGTGTCCGAGACCTCGCTCACGCAGCCGGCGCAACGTGGTACTGCGCTGAGCCAGGAGCGCGAAATGCCGCACGTCGTGCCCTTGGTCGCGTAAGCGGCCGACCGTTTCGCGAAAGTACCTCGGCTCTACGACCGTCATCGGCACGATGACCGGGCCGGCCGAGCCTTTCAGGGTGAGGTCCAGCACTTCGAACACACCGTGGCGCCACGCCGCCAGATCTTGAAAGTCTCCACGGAGTGCGGCGGGCATCATCCGATGTAGACCGAAGCCAAGTAACTCGGGGTCACAGATGATGCTGCCTGCTAGCCGCCGACGGATCTCGTGAGCCGTCTGGGTCTTGCCGCCGCCAAAGGGGCCATTGATCCACACCAGCATGGGCAAAGTCTATGAGCGCACACCTGATCATGCCCGGCACGCCCTGCCGGCGGCCCACGCGACCTGCGTCCCGGCCACTGTCACGACGCTTATGCGATCAACCAATTCCGGCATTACCGACGATCTCGGAGCCGCGAGCGGGGTTTGCCGGCTTCGGCCAGATCCGGTAGCGACCCCGGCCCGGAGGTAGGTCGTGGTTAGATCGATGTGCGAGCGTTGGCTCGTCGAAGTGAGCGTTCGCTTGTGAGACGACCGGGGTCGCCGCTCGCACGGCCTCGGGAACCGGCGGAGGCGTCCGATGGTCCATCGGCTTATGCGACGAGTGAGACCCGCTATCCGCGCCAAGCAGGGCGCGTGCTCGCGCGACAGAGATGCTCGTCATCGAACGAAAGCGGGACTCTCGCTGCGCTGCTGGATCCGGCCGCGAGCAGAAACCTGCAGCGACGGGATTCCAGCCGGCCGAGACTTCTACTCGTTTGTGCAAACGGAAGCGCCGGACTGAAACAGAGGACGTGTGCCACCTTCTGCTTTCTAGCGGCCGGAGGGGAGCCGCGGGCGGACGCCGGGCTTTTTCTGATCGGCTGCGTCATAGCTGGTGAACCTCTCGGTGACCGTCGCGCGCTGGCACTTAGGCAGGCTCGGGCGTTCTGGGTTCTAATGCCGCGCGCAGTTCGCCCCGCGACGTGACGCCCAGCTTCGGGAAGGTGCGGTACAGGTGCGAGCTGATCGTGCGATGCGAGAGGTAGAGCATTTGGCCAATTTCGCGGTTTGTGAGTCCGTCGGCGGCGAGCTGGGCGATTTGGAGTTCTTGTGGTGTGAGTTGGTCTCTCGCCTCAGGGATGCGTCGACGGCTCGTCTCGCCCGAGGCTCGCAGTTGTTGACGGGCATGCTCGCCCCATGGGACCGCGCCGAGCGCATCAAAGATCTCGCGGGCGTAACGCAAAGGTGCTCGCGACTCCGTGCTGCGTTTGCAATGTCGAAGCCACTCGCCGTAAGCGAGTTGCAGCCTCGCACGACACAGCGGCCAATGGCTCAGATCCCGTTTCATCGCGGTTTGAAACGTCTGCTCGGCCACGGTGTCCTCGGCGATGAGCGCTCGGGCGTGGGCAAGACCGATATGCAGCAACGGCGACGGGGTCTTCACGGCCAGGGTCTCCAAGCCCGTGACGGTTTGTTGAACGGCTTGTCGGTGCCCACTGCGAACGCCCGCTTCGGCTAAGTCCGCGACCGCAAAGCAGCGGACGGAGACGTGGTAAGCCGGATCCTGGGAGTCGTAGATGCGGCGTAGGTGCTCGTACGCTTCGGCGGGTCGTCCGCCGCCCAACGCAGCTACGCCCCGCGCGAGTTGCAACTCCGCGAGCACGCCGCTGGCTCGGATCGGTACGCAGACCTCCTCAATCTCGACGCTGATCGTGTCCACGGTCGCTTGCTCTCCGCGTAGAGCCGCGACCATCACTTGGGTGACGCGACCCATTGCGGCGATCTGTGGTTGCATCGTTTCCCGCGCTAGGCGAACGCTCTCCTCGGCCGCTGGGATGGCCAGGGCCAGATTGCCCAGGTGCGCGGCTGCCGACGACTGGACAGCAAGCGCTCGGGCCAAAAGGCCGAGTCGCCCTTGAGCGCGTAACCCGACGACCGCAATCGCGAGAAATTCCGCAGCAATTTCGAAGGCGCCGATGGCCGTCGCGGCGTTGCCCACGAGCCGCGCTGCGGCAGCGTCGCGCCCGGGGTCTTGTCGGAGCCTGGACAGCCGTGAGTAAACCGTTGCGCCTCGCTCGATCGGTGATGCGCAGGCAAGGATCTGAAGCAGGCGCCCGTCATCTTCATGCACGTCAATGCGTTCGGCGGCGGCGACCACGAGTGCCCCAGCGGTAGGACCGGGGTCGGCCCACCAGCATTGCAACGCGGCGGTGTAGAGGAGCCTGAGCGCAAGTTCAGCGTCGCCGTCGTCGGCGGTTCGGACGGCGAGGCCGGCGAGCGAGCGAGCCCTAGGAGCTTCGGCGGCGAGGCCGTCGCCGAAGCTGGCTCGAATCCACGCCAGGCGAGTCTGCTCGCGTGGACCGAGATCAAAGCGCTCGGCTTCCCGCAGCATCGCGAGGGCAACCTCGTGCTCGCCGATCTCGAAAGCGAGTTCGGCCGCGCGAAAGATTCGCGTCACGCCTTGCGTGGGATCCTCGCTCAGCTTTGACGCGCGTTCGAAGGCGCGGACGGCGATCACGGTCGCGCCACGTCTCTGGGCGTTGATCGCGGCGACCTCCAATTCGTCGGCCACGGCCTCGTCTGTGCCGAGCACCGACGCCGCCCGATGCCACACGCGACGCTCAGGCTGGTCAACCAGCACGGCTGCCAACGCGGCGTGCGCCGCCCGCCGCTGACCCTGACTCGATGCCTGGTGAATTGCCGAGCGCACCAGCGGATGGGAAAACCGCAGCTCGCTGTCGTCGATCTCGATGAGTCCAGCGGTGACCGCCGGCGTCAGCACGCCCATCGTCAGATCAGCCGTCAACACCAACCCGCTCGCGTCAAGCACCTCCGTTACGCGCGAGCTGTCGCTGATCGCCGCCAGCAGCAACGCGGTACGAGTCGCCGCTGGTAGCGCGTGCACACGGCCAGCGAACGCTTGCTCCAAACGCGTCGTGAGCGGCAGCCAGGCAGGCAACGGCGCCCCGTCCTGGAGGCCCTTTGGCAGCTCAACCAACGCCAGCGGATTTCCGGCCGCCTCGTCTAACACCCGCCTCCGGGCTGCCTGTGCCAGGCCCGGAGCTCGCATCTTCAGCACGGTGGCGGCGGCTGACTCGTCAAGTGCTTCGAGATGAAGCGCCGGCAGCCCGGCGTCCGCAAGAGGACTTTCGGTTCCTTCACGTATTGCAGCGATGAGCACGATGGGTTCGGACTCGATTCGCCTGGCGACGAAAGTCAAGACGTCCGCAGTTGCACGATCCATCCAGTGAGCGTCGTCTGCGATGACCAGGACCGGTTCTCGCGAAGCGACGTCCGCCAGCAACTCCAGCGTCGCGAGGGCGGTCAGGAAGAGGCTGGCGGCTGGTTTGTCGATCATCCCGAAGGCCGCGAGCATCGCCTCTCGTTGGGCAGGCGCTAAGCGTTCCATCTGGCCGAGGACGGACTGCAGAAGCTGATGGAGCCCTGCGAACGCCAACTCTGCCTCGGAGTGGATGCTGCTCGTCGTGAGAACTCTCAACCCATGAGCGGTGGCGCGCTCGGCGGCCGCGACCAAGAGCGCTGACTTGCCAATCCCGGGATCGCCCCTCAGCACCAACGCAGCGCCATGCTCCTGAACATCGTCGATTACCTCGTCGAGGATTTTGATCTCGGACTCACGTCCAAGCAACGCCGCGGCGGGGGTCATCGTGTGGTCCGTTGGCTCTGGTGACCGATCTCCCCATCGTCGCACGCTCGGCGTCCGTCTCGGGTAGCTCGACTGTGACGACAGTCAACTGACTCAAGCGATTGCCCGCTCGCCAGCTTACGGTCGTCCGGTGTCCTTCTTCCCTGAGGTAGCTGGATGAGTCCCGCGCCAGGCTTTCGGAACGGGAGCACCCCAACGGTGCTGCTGGTACACGGCGCCTTCGCCGACGCATCGATCTGGGCCGGGGTCATCTCAAGGCTGCATCTCGCAGGCATCGACGTCATTGCTCCGGCCAACCCTCTTCGGGGTCTGGCGATCGATGCGCGGTACATCGCGAACGCCGCGAATGGAATCGACGGTCCAGCGATCCTCGTTGGCCATTCCTACGGCGGTGCCGTCATCACAGCCATCGGCTCCAATCTGAACAACGTGCTCGGCCTAGTCTATGTGGCCGCCTACGCCCTTGAGGCAGGAGAGAGCGCGCTCGATGTCAGCCGCCGTTTCCCCGACAGTCTATTGGCGCCGGCTCTGCGTCCCGCCACATTCCTCGACGCGGACGGGAAACCGGCGGTGGAGTTGTACATCGAACGCGACGTCTTCCCCCGCGTGTTCGCAGCCGATCTTCCAGCGCCAGTAGCGGCCGCCGCTGCGGCGACCCAACGCCCGATTGCCGCAACGGCATTCGAAGAGACGTCGCCGACAGCGGCATGGAAGAGGCTGCCCTGCTGGTACGTCATAGCGACCGCCGACCGGGTCATCACCCCCGACGCGCAGCGGTTCATGGCCGACAGGGCGTCCGCCCAGACGATCGAGGTTGACGGTTCGCACGCGGTGGCGGCGTCCCAACCAGCACTCGTCGCTGACCAGATCCGCTCGGCGGCACTGTCGGTCCATCGGCTTTCCGCACCTCCGAATCGATCCGACGATCAACCGTTCAACTACGCCAAAGACGCCCTCGGCTAGGGCCAACCCGAAAGCGAGCCAACATGACCACCATCACATCCGAAGCGAACACCCCGGACACGATCGTGCTCATCCACGGGCTGTGGATGACCGGTCTGAGCTGGGAGCACTGGGTCAAGCGCTACGAGGACCGCGGCTACACCGTGATTGCTGAGAGCTGGCCCGGCATGGGTGGTGACATCGACGAGTTGCGCCGTGACCCGTCCGGGATCGAGCATCTCGGGATCGAGGAGATCGTCGAGCATTACGCCCAGATCATCAGCGAGCTGCAGCGGCCCCCGATCGTTATGGGCCACTCGTTCGGCGGCGCGTTTACGC
>JBAQGP010000595.1:0-4321 GCA_049287845.1 Solirubrobacteraceae bacterium
GGCCGGGGCCGCCGGAGCACTCAGCCCCTCGGCCACATCGGCGCCGCGCCGCCGCGGCCGGCGCACGCGCAGCTCCTCGGCCAGGAAATAGGACCCGATCACCAGCACCGCCGCCACCACCTGAGCCACCACCGTCTCCACGTTGGGGAAGACAGCGAACCACAGGCTCATCCAGCCCGGGATGGCCACGTTGATGGGGGTCGTCCCGATCCAGCCGGCCTGCTGGAGCTCCTGGACGGACTCGCCCACCATCACCAGCAGCACGACGCCGAGCATCACGCCGGTGGCCACCAGCATCTTCTTGTAGGGCAGCTTGCTCTGCAGCCCGAAGGTGATCCAGCCGATCGCCCCCACGAGCAGGAGGCCGAGGATGACGCCCTCGAGCACCACGCCCGAGCCGTAGCGCAGGCGCAGGTTCTGGAGGAACAGCACGACCTCGAAGCCCTCGCGGTACACGGAAGTGAAGCCCAGCAGGACCAGGCCCAGGATCGTGCGCTGTACGCCGACCGAGCCGGCCTCGCCCATCAGGTTCTTGCGCCGGCGGTTGTGGCTGGCGATCCAGCCGGTCCAGTAGACCCTGTGAAAGAACCAGTTCATGACCACCAGCAGCACGACGATGGCCAGCAGGCCGGTGGCCGCTTGGAGGTCGAGGCTGCCCGGGCCCACGGCATTGGTGACCGCGATGGCGATGAACCAGGTGACCGCCGCAGCGCCCAGCGCGGTCAGCCCACCGAGCGCCAGCGGCCTGCGGTAGACGCTGTTGTCACCGCGCATGCTCGCCGTGAGCACGGCCAGCACCAGGATCGTCTCCAGGCCCTCGCGCAGAACGAGGATGCCACTGTCGAGCACCACCGCCAGATGGCTGAGGTGGGTGCTGGGATCGGTGGGGTCAGGAGTCCCGCCCGCGGCTCCGACGAGCTGCCAGATGAGCAGCCCGGCGGCGGCGACCGCCAGCAGGCCCCAGCCGAGCCGAGTGCGCGTCGCACGGGCCATTAGGTAAACCTAACAGACCGGGCGTGAAGCGCGGTATCAGCGGCGCCGGACGTGGTAGGCACCCCGCTTGTTTCCCGCTCCCCATCTAGAGTCCTCGTGGGCCGCCCCCACCCCGATAGGAGCACGAGTGAGCACAAGCTGGCAGGCCGCCGGCGAGTACAGCGACATCCGCTACGAGCTGGCTGCCGGCGACGACGCCGGCATCGCGAAGATCACGATCGACCGGCCCGAGGTCCGCAACGCCTTTCGCCCCGAGACGGTCGTCGAGCTCGCCCACGCGTTCGAGCGCGCCCGCGAGGACCCCTCGGTGGGAGTGATCATCCTCACCGGCGAGGGCCCGGACGCGTTCTGCTCCGGCGGTGACCAGCGCGTGCGCGGTAGCCGCGGCGGCTACGTCTCAGACGCGGACCCCGCGGACGCCGGGCACCAGCAGGCCGTCGGGCGCTTCCACGTCACCGATCTGCACATTCAGATGCGGCGGCTGCCCAAGCCGATCGTGGCCATGGTGGCCGGCTACGCCATCGGGGGCGGCCACGTGCTCCACATCGTCTGCGACCTCACGATCGCCGCCGACAACGCCCGCTTCGGGCAGGTGGGCCCCAAGGTGGGCTCGTTTGACGGCGGGTTCGGGGCCAGCGTGCTCTCGCGCCTGGTGGGCCCCAAGAAGGCCAAGGAGGTCTGGTTCCTCTGTCGTCAGTACAACGCTCAGCAGGCTCTGGACATGGGCATGATCAACACCGTCGTCCCGCTCGAGCGTCTCGAGGAGGAGACGGTGCAGTGGTGCCGGGAGATGCTCGCGCTCTCCCCGTTCGCGCTGCGCATGATGAAGGCCAGCTTCAACGCGGAGGAGGACGGCCTGGCCGGGATCCAGTGGCTGGCCCACGACGCCAATCTGCTCTTCTACATGAGCGAGGAGGCGCAGGAGGGCCGCGACGCCTACCTGGAGAAACGCCAGCCCGACTACGGCAAGTTCCCCCGCCGCGCCTAGCGCCGGCGACCGACCCGAGCTGACCTGACCATGAGCGGTTTCCGGATCTGGCTGATGGCGGCGCGCCCGCGGACGCTGCCCGCCGCGATCGCGCCGGTGCTGGTCGGCACCGCCCTGGCCGGGTTCGCCCACGTGTTCCATCCGCTGCGCTTCGTGGCCGCTCTGCTCGGCGCGCTGTTCATCCAGGTGGGGACCAACCTCTCCAACGACTACTCCGACGCGCGCCGCGGCGCCGACGCGGAGGACCGCCTCGGACCCGTCCGGGTCACCGCGGGGGGGCTGGTTCCGCCGCGGCAGGTGCTCATCGCGACGTACGTGAGCTTCGGGCTGGCCGTGCTGTTCGGGGTGTACCTGATCGCCGTCGCCGGCTGGGAGCTGCTGCTGGTGGGGGCCGCCTCGATCCTCGCCGGGGTCGCCTACACCGGGGGCCCGAGGCCCTACGGCTACGAGGGGCTGGGCGAGGTGTTCGTGTTCCTGTTCTTCGGCGTCGTCGCCGTGGTGGGCTCGTTCTTCGTGCAGGTCACGGCCCTGCACTGGGAGGCGTTCGCGCTGGCGGTGCCGGTGGGGCTGCTGGCCGCCGCCATCCTCATCGTCAACAACGCCCGCGACATCGACTCCGATCGCCGCGCCGGCAAGCGCACGCTGGCGGTCAAGCTGGGCCGCGAGCGCACGCGCGCGCTCTACGCCACCGTCGTGTACGTCGCCTACGTGCTGGCGCCCGTGACCTGGGTGTTCGGCCCCACCACGGCGTGGGTGATGCTCCCCTGGCTGACGCTGCCGCTGGCCACGTCGGCGGTCCGGACCGTGCGCACACGCACCGACGGCCCGTCGCTCAACGGCGCGCTGGCTAAGAGCGGGATGCTTCAGCTCGCGTTCTGCATGCTGCTCTCGGCCGGCCTGTTGCTCAGCCGCTGACAGCGCGGCTGGCGTGAAGCTCACGGTGACACCCACGACGGTCCCGCTGCGGGTCCCGTTCGCCGCCGGGCACGGCACCGTCAGCGATCGGGAGCTCCTGCTCGTTGCCCTGGAGGCCGCCGATGGCCTGGTCGGCTACGGCGAGGCGGCGCCCCTTGAGTCCTACGACGGCGTCTCGCCGGCGCAGGTCCGCGCCGCGCTCGAGGCCTGCATGCCGGTGCTGGAGGTCTATCGCGACGCGGCGCCGATCGCCGACGTCCTCGCTCGCTGTGCCGAGGCGACCGTCCTGCCCCAGGCGCTGGCCGCGGTCGATCTGGCGCTCTGGGACCTGGCGGGCCGCCGCACCCGCGAGCCCGTGTGGCGACTGCTCGGCGTCGGGAAACCCACTCCCATTCCCGTCAACTGGACGATCGCCTCCGACGACCGCTCGACCGCGGCCCACGAGGCGGCCACCGCCCGGACCGAGGGCTACGGCACCGTCAAGGTCAAGGTGGGGATCGGCGACGATGCGGGCCGGCTGGCCGCGGTGCGTGCCTTCGCCGGTCCCGACATGGCGATCCGCATCGACGCCAACGGCACCTGGCTCCCCGACGAGGCCGAGGCCACCCTGCGAGCGCTGGAGCCCGTCGGGATCGAGCTGTGCGAGGAGCCGGTGCGCGGCCTGGCGGCGATCCAGTCGCTGCGCACGCTGACCGACGTGCCCCTGGCCCTCGACGAGTCCGCCGGCGACCCCGATGCCCTCACCCGGCCCGCCGCCGACTTCATGTGCCTGAAGATCTCCCGCTGCGGTGGGATCAGCGCGATGCTCGACATGGCGGCGCGGGCCCGCGCCGCCGGCTACGGGATCTACCTGGCCTCCACGCTCGACGGGCCGCTGGGCATCGCCGCCGCCGTGCATGCCGCCACCGTGATCGGGCCCGACCGCGCCTGCGGGCTGGCCACGCTGGGCCTGTTCGACGATCGTCCTGACCCGTTGCCGGCCGTTCGGGGCTCGATCGCGCCTCCCGACGGGCCCGGCCTCGGCGCGCACCTGCGCGACTGGTACTAAGGGCTCTCGCCGCCGCCCGCGATCACCTCCGCGACGGCCGCCGGCGCCTCCAGGTGCACGGCGTGGCCCGCCCCGCCGACCACATGCACGTGCGCCCGAGGCAGGGCCGCCGCCATGCCGCGGGCGATCTCGGTGAACTTCTCGTCGCGCTCACCCACCACCAGGTCGACGGGCACCGTCAGCTCCCCGAGCCGATCCCACACCGACGGCAGCGCGCCGGTGCCCAGCCCGCGCAGTGCCTCCGCCAGCCCGGCGGGGGTGTTGCGCAGGCGCTGTTGCTCCACCGCGGCCCGCACCGATGCGGGCTGGTCGGCCAGCACCCCGATCTTCGCCCAGCGCTGCGCGAAGGCCTCGATCGTCATCCGCGCCGCCTCGTC
>JBAQGP010000596.1:0-7950 GCA_049287845.1 Solirubrobacteraceae bacterium
CTGACGGTCAGCTTACCGGTAGGCTCAGAACGATGTCGACGAGCAGCGAAACCCAATCTCGGACGAGCCGGCGGCTGGGCTATCTGTTCAAGCACGCGGAGAGGCTGATGTCCGAGTTGAATGTCGAGGCGCTTGCGCCCTTCGGCATCCACCCACGCGATCTCGGGGTGCTGCTCGTGATCGAGAGCTTCGAGCCTGCCTCGCAGCAGCAGGTCGCTCTGCGCATGGGAGTCGACCGCACCACGATGGTCGCCATCATCGACGCGCTCGAGGCCAAGGGCATCATCGCCCGCCACCCAGACGCCGAAGATCGCCGTCGCAACGTGATCGAGCTGACGCCAGCCGGCCACGACGTTCTTGACCGAGCGACCGCAGCCAGCGACGCGGCCGAGGCCAAGCTGCTCGCTTCACTTAACCCCGAAGAGAGCGAGCAACTGCGAGACCTATTGGCGCGGGTCATCGCCCACGGCTCAGCGCAATCTGACCGGGATTCGAAGACCCCACGCCGCTGAGCAGCCAGCGCTGGACTGGACGATCACCGTGCCGCCCAGAATCGTCGTCGCTACGGCCGCAGCGGGCGGCGGACTGTGATCCGCTGCGACCGGTGACTGGGTTCGATCGGCAAGCGTTTCGCCCGCGACGGGGCCCTCGTACCTATTGCGTGTCATTCATATTGGAGCGCGGGGAGGTTGGAGTC
Organism: Solirubrobacteraceae bacterium; assembly: GCA_049287845.1. GTDB lineage: Bacteria > Actinomycetota > Thermoleophilia > Solirubrobacterales > Solirubrobacteraceae > Palsa-465. The sequence goes on from JBAQGP010000596.1 coordinate 698, forward strand.
GTTGCCGCGGCCTTGGGGGGTGAGGTCGAGGAGGTTCCAGAGGGGCCAGATGGAGTCGACGTGCCGGGCTTCAAGTCCCTCATCTCGCGGCGCGTACATGAGCTCGGAGGACCAGGTGTGGCGGATCTGGTCGCCGTCGCGCACAAAGACGTTGAGGATCGGCATCTGCTCTCCGTCGGGGGTTTCCGCGTGGTAGTCGCGGTTGTAGGTGTTGTTGTGTGAGGAGAGCAGCCGCAGGTGGCGCCAGCCACGTTCGCGCGCGAAGGTGCGGATGCGGTCCGGTTCGGACTTCGCGACCGCGATGAGGTTCAGCCGCGTGGTGAGATGTCGGGCAGCGCCGTCGAGCGAATCGAGGATCGAGGTGCATGATGCACACGGCGTCTCGGCCAGGGGCAGCAGCGCTGTCTCGCCGTCCTCGGGGCCAGGCCGGGTGTCTGCGGCATGGCGAGGGAACATGAAGCTGTAGATGACTAGCGTGTCGTTGCCCGCGTCGAACAGCTCGCTGAAGCGCACGTGGTGGCCGTCAGAGGCGTCTTCGAACTCGTAGTTCTCGGGGACGGTTCCGCCTGGCGGCAGCGATCGCCGCTGGGCCGCGACCGTCTCGATCGTGCGCCGCAACCCGGCCTCTGCTTCCAGTAGCTGATTGCGTTCGCGGCGGTAGTGCTCGGATTCGCCGGGGAAGCGGATACCGGGATCGATGGGGGTCATCTCTGTCTCCTGGGGTCGGTGCTTGCTTGGATTGCTCGTTTAGGCTGCGAGTGGTAGCTCTGCGGGCTCGGCCTGGGTGGAGGCCGGGCGGCGGGTTGGGGTGATGGCGATGGCGCTCAGGGCGGCCAGAACGGCGAAGCCGGCGCAGATCCACAGCGCCGGGCGGAAGCCGGCGGTGACGCTGGCGGGGGTGCCGAGGTGGCCGTGGGCGGAGAAGACGGCGCTGGCGATCGCGATCGCGAACACCGTGCCGAAGCGCTGGGCCATGTAGTTGATGCCGGCGGCCTTGCCCATGTCCTGCGCTGAGACGGCGCTGAGAACCGCCGTCGGGACGGTGGGCAGCGCCATCGAGATGCCGATGCCCGAGATGAGCAGCGCGACGGTCAGCTCGACCCAGCTGGTGCTGAGCGAGCCGCGGGCCGCGACCCAGATGAACCCAGCGGCCTGCAGCGTGAGGCCGCAAACCATGATCGGGCGGCGGCCGATGCGGTCTGACACCGCGCCGGCGAGCGGCGAGACGAACATCGGCGTGGCGAAAAACGGCAGCAGCCGCAGCCCGGTCTGCAGTGGCGAGTAGCCGCGGGCGAACTGGAACTCCTGCGTGACGAAAAACGCGGCAGCGAAGATCGCGCCTGACATCAGGTAGGTCGTGAGGTTGCCGATGGCGAACTCGCGGATCGCGAACAGGCGCAGTGGGATCATCGGCTCACTGACGCGGTTCTCCCAGGCGAGGAACGCGACAAGCAGGCCGGCGCCGGAGGCGACGGTGATGATCGTCTCGGCGCTCGTCCAACCAATGTCGTTGGCGCGGGTCAGCGCCCACACCAGGGCCACGACGCCGGCAGTGACCAAGCCGCCGCCGATCAGGTCAAGCCGCTCCGAAGCGCCGTAGCTCTCGGGCAGCAGCCGAAGAGCGAGCGTCGTGGCGACGATGCCGATTGGCACGTTAAGCCAGAAGATCCAGTGCCAGTCGATAGCTTGAGTGACAACGCCGCCCACGATCGGTCCGAGCGCGACGGCGAGCCCGGCGAGTCCGCCGTAGACGCCCACGATCATCCCGCGCTTCTCCGCCGGAAACGCAGTGGTCAGGATCGTGAGGCTCAGCGGCAGCACAACGGCGCCGGCCAGCCCCTGGATCGTGCGGGCGAGGATCAGTCCGCCGGCGCTGGGCGCCAGCGCGCAGGCGGCGGAGGAGAGCGTGAACAGAGCCAGCCCCGAGATGAACACGCGCCGGCGGCCGAAACGGTCGCCAAGTGCGGCCGCGGTGATGATGCCGGCCGCGAACGCGATCCCGTACGCGTTGAACGTCCACTGCAGCAAGGACAGACCCACGTGCAGATCACGCTGCATGCGGGGAAGCGCGGTGATCAGGACCGACGAGTCCAGAACGACCATGAAATAAGCCGTCGAGGTCAAGGCCATGACCCAGCCCAGACGCAGACTGGCCTTCGCACCGACGGGCCGGCTGACGCGGCCAGAGACTGTGGATGTGTTCGGCATCATGCTCCTCTTTGATCGCGGCCGGCGCCAGATGCCGGCTTCTGATCTGATGACGAACAGACCTCGCCCACACGGACACCTGAACGAGCTCACTCCCGTTGAGACCTCAAGCGCCAACCGCGAGCTCGGCCCCAGGTTGGAGCACGCGGACGTCGAGCGACTGGTCTCGCGCCGCCCGCTTGAAGCGTGCCAACGCGTCCGGAATCTCGGCGTAAACGCCCGGAAGCTCAAACCCGCCGTAATGAATGGGCACCGCGACCGCCGCGCCGAGCAGCCGAGCAGCAACCGCGGCCTGCTCGGGCGTCATGACGGCGGACAGAGGACTCGGCGGCTGCCGGTGGGGAAACGTCAGCACGGCTCCATTGATCGGCACCAACGCGATATCAAAGGGCCCGTAGCGCATGGCGCCCGCCACCACCAGCCGTGAAACATCGTGTCACCCAAATGCACAACGCGGGACCCGTCACCCTCGACAATCCAGGAGACCTGCGGCTCTCCGAGGCTGTCTACCGCCGGGACGGTCGACAGGGAGAACCCGCCCAGCGTGAGCGTCTGCCACGTCCCCACCTCGCGTAATTCGACTCCCGCCGCCGCCAGCTCGTGTTGCGCCTGGTGCATCCCAATGTCCTCGGGCCGATCGTCGGTCGCTCCCGCCGGCGCGAGAACAGTCGCTCCGGGCGCGAGAGCGTCCAAGAGCGCTCCGGCATCGGCATGGTCACGATGCAGATGCGTCAACAGGGCGAGCGCGCAGCCACCAGGATTGGAGACCTCCGCCAGCAACGGCTCCTCGGGATGGCCGAACGCGGCGAAGACCGCCGTCGCGTCCTTCAGGGGGTCGATCACCAACGATCCGGCAGCGGTCCGGATCTCTACGCCAGCCCAGCCCAGCATGCGAACGTCCAACCCCGCCTCCCTCCACTCGGTACCCGCGTTATAGCACGCGCGTGCGCTATCCTGCTTTCGAGATGCCCAGGCGACCGGCAGCGGAGGTGAGAGAGCGCCGGGCGGAGATCCTGCGGATCGCCAGCCAGGTTGCGTCTGTCAATGGCTTCGGGGCCCTGAGCATCGGGGACCTGGCCGATCGCATGAGCATGAGCAAGAGCGGCCTGTTCGCTCACTTCGGCAGCAAGCAGCAACTCCAGCTATCGGCCCTCCGCGCGGCTCTCGATGTCTTTCTGGCCGAAGTCTGGACCCCGGCTTACCAAGCGCGCACGGGCCGCGAACGGTTAGACGCACTCATCGACGCCTGGCTGTCCTATCTCGAACGCGAGGTCTTTGCCGGAGGATGCGTCCTTGCTGCCGCAGCCGCAGAGTTCGATGCGCAACCGGGACAGATGCGCGACGAGGTCGCCGCCGCCATGCACAAGTGGCTGGCGATGCTGGCACGTGAAATCGGCATCGCCCAGGCGGCCGGCGAAGTCCTCACCGACGTTTCGCCGCAAGATGTCGCGTTCGCGCTCAACGCCTTCGCCACGAGCGCCAACATCGACTATCAGTTGCATCGCGACACGGCGATCTTCCAGACCGCACGCCGCGCCATGAACCGCTCGCTGGGTGAGCACCGCGCCGAGAGCCCGCCCCCTGCCGCGACCACCTGAGGCCGGTACCTGCTCGGATCAGCGCGGCCAGACCCCCGATCGGACGCCAGCACGTCCTGGCCCCGCAGGCTCGCCGGTCCGACTCCGTGCTTCACGCGATGTGGGAAATCGCCACCGGCTCAGAGGCCCAGTGTTGCTGGCCGCGGGTACCGGTGGTCCGCGCGGCGATCACGGCGGTCGCCACGAGAAACAGGCTGCATGCCGACATGGCATGCCCGAACCCGGATGTGAGGGCCACGCCGCGAGCCGGCGGCTCGCCGCCGGGGCGCCGCCGCGGATGTGCCTCTGTTCTGGTAGCAGTGACGGCTTCACTCGGGATGCTCGAGTCTGTCGCCGCCCCGCTTCATGAGCATGCCGGCACGCACCTGCAATGACCGCGGGTCTACCGGCATCGTCCAATCGCACGCGTTGTCTGCTCCGGGTGCACACGAACAGCTGACTGGTGTGGCTTAGCCGCGCGGGGGTTCTTCAGCGGCGCGGGCGAGCGCGGCCAGGCGGCTCTCCAGAAATCGCCGCTCCGGCCCGGGCGACGTGAGGTCAAGCGCGCGCGTGTAGGCTGCCTGGGCGTCGTCGCCGCGGCCGAGACGCCGCAGAAGGTCAGCCCGCGTGGAGTGGTAATAGCGGTAGTCGTTGAGGGGGAGAGGCGCCAGCAGCGCGAGCGCCGCCTCCGGTCCTTGAAGTTCGGCGACGGCGATCGCCCGGTTCATGGTGACCACGGGAGAGCTGGTGATGTGCTCAAGCCTCTGGTAAAGGAGCTCGATCTGCGTCCAGTCGCGTGGGTCTTGCAGGTACAGATCGGCAATCGCTGCTTGGATGATGTAAGGCCCGCGGCCGTGAAGCGCGACCGCTTGCTCGAGCACCCTGCGGCCGTGTTCGATCTGGGTGTGGTTCCACAGCGTCCGGTCTTGGTCATCGAGGAGCACGAGCTGCCCCTCGCGGAACCGCGCGGTGCTGCGCGCGTGATTGATCAGCATGAGCGCGAGCAGCCCGTGTGCTTCAGCTTCGTCGGGCATCAGCGCGACCAGTGCAGAGCCTAGGCGGATGGCTTCGGCGGCGAGGTCGACGCGGCCGCCGCCCCAGCCCTCGTTGAAGATCAGGTAGACGACGGCGAGCACGGCATCGAGCCGCTCGGGCAGCGTGTGCGCGGGCGGTACCGCAAACGGGATGTTCGCGTCGCGGATCTTGTGCTTCGCCCGTGTCAGGCGCTTGCTCATCGTCTCAAACGGGACGAGGAAAGCGCGCGCGATCTCCTCGGTTGAGAGCCCGCCGAGCGTGCGCAGCGTGAGCCCGACTTGGGCGTCGAGGGCGAGCGCCGGATGGCAGCAGGTGAAGATCAGTTCGAGCCGCTCATCGGGGAATGTCGCGATGTCGTGCATGGGTTCCTCTGGTGGGTTGCGAAGGTCTCGCTGCAGCTGCTCGGTCTTCGCGAGAAGCGTCCGCTCGCGACGGATGCGGTCGATGGCGCGGTTTTTGGCGGTCGTGATCAGCCAGCCTGTCGGGTTTGCCGGCGTGCCGTCGTGTGGCCAGCGCTCTGCCGCCAGCACGAACGCCTCCTGCGCTGCATCCTCGGCCAACTCGATGTCGCCGAGCCAGCCGACGAGGGTGGCGAGCACCCGCCCCCAGTGTTCGCGAAAGACCTCCTCAAGCACTCCCGAGCTCCTGCTCGAAGACGGGCCGGACCTCAATCGCCGCCGTGGTATCGAGTTCCTGCAGCGCGACGGCGACGACCAGCGCGGCATCGAGGTTGTCGGCCTCAATCATGATCAAGCCACCGAGGAAGTCCTTGCTGTCAACGAACGGCCCATCAGTCAACACAGTCCTTCGCGCGTCGAGGCGGACCGTTGTCGCCGACTCTGCCGGCTGCAACCGCAGCCAACCCATGACGTCGGGTCGGTCGAGGACCCGGGCAACCCCGGGAGGCATCTCCCGGGATCGCGAGTCCCGTTTGCCGTCCCCACGGCTGTAGGCAAGCAGTGCGTATTTCATTTGCGTCCCCTTCTCGAGCTTCTGGTTCCACGTCTAAGACGAACGCGCGCCCCTCGGACGGACACTAAGCGTTTGCCGCGCGTCGCCGACCTCCGGATCTCCCTCGCCAATCTCGCCGGAAGCCCTCGTGCCGACCCTACTTCGCGTCTCTCCAGTCCACGCTCGTCGGGTGGGCGACGCCAAGCGCCCCGCTCGTAGTCATCCAACACCAACTCGGGCACGCCAACCTTCGGCATCACCTGGTCTACCTGCAAGACATCGACAGCAGCGAGATGATCAGCACCATGCACGGCGGCCGTCACCCACAATCTCCGCCACCGCTGGCCTGCAGGCTCGGCGGTAGTGCAACAAACATCGGGTCGGCCAGCGCCGGTTGGCCGACCCGACCAACACCTTCGGTTGGCGAAGCTCGGATTTGGGGCATTCCGCCATCCGATACCTGCTTGGCTGTCGCCGCGGTCCTGGCGCAGCCGCGTCTTGAGGCCGATCAGATTGCGCGTCGGCTGATTGCGGCCTTGAGGTTGTCCAGCTCCTCGGCGCGATGGTCGCGGTACTCCTGGGTCCAGGTCGCGTCGTGGAGGGGATCAATCGTCATCACCACGGATGTGCGCTCTCCGACGGGCTCGATGTCGATGACGGTGAGATGCTCATACGGCTCCTGTTCGGGCACGAAGTCGATCAGTGACAGGTAGGCGAGACGGGTCGGCGGTGCGATCTCGGTGAAGGTGCGACGAAACTCGCTCGCGAGCGGCAGGCCGAGGTTCTGCACGAACGAGACCTGCTCCGGACCCGTCGCCGTCATCGTGTAGCGGACGTGCCCCCCGGCCTTGAGCTCAAGCTCGTCCACCCGGGTTTCGAAGCCCTCGGGGGCCCACCACTCCTCGAGTCCGGCGGGCGTGGTCAACAGATCCCAGACCAGCTCGGCTGGGGCGTCGTAGGTGCGCTGGACCCGCTCAGCGTTCGGGCTGGGTGTGAATTCGGTCGTCATCAATCCTCCATCGGTTGTGACCGGCTCTCGGTCGGGGTCTGCATGGGTGACGAACGAACCGGCCCCAGACGGACGGGCAGACCGAAATGATCGCGATCTCTGTCCGGGATGGGGCAACTGCCCACGACGAGAAGCGCGTCTCGTTCGCGCAGAAGGAGACGGCTTGCGACGCGCGCACTCGACCTAGAAGACCCCTGAAGAAGTGGGGTTCGTGATGTACGGCCTGGTGCCGGGGCCGGGCTGTTTGACCGGCGGGTGCGGTGCGTTGATCGGCGCTGGTGGGTTCGTGCGGCGCGCTCTCATGTGCTCTGAGCGGCGAGTCGCTGTCCGATGGGGTTGAGGTTGTCCAGGGCGGCGGCCCAGTTGCACGAAACTCCGCAGATACCCACGCGCGGTCGCCGACGAATAGCCCGATCGCTCAAGTTCCGCCGCGAACCCCACCCGCAACCCGGCCAGCGGACCGACCTCCACCG
>JBAQGP010000597.1:0-6688 GCA_049287845.1 Solirubrobacteraceae bacterium
GCCCCGTGAGGGGTGGCAGCGGCTGCGCCGGCGGCCTCGGCGGCCGGCTCAAACGCCATCTCGGCGGCCAGGCACTCCGCGAACCGACCCATCAGCTTGGAGGACACCTCCTGCATGACGCCGCGGCCGAACTGCGCCGCAGGGCCCGAGATCTGAATGTCGGTCTCGACGTCCACGCGCGTGCCCTCGGTGGTGGGCTGCATCTCGGTGGCGATCGTCGCCGCCGCGGTGCCCGCGCCACGGGAGTCGCGCGCCTGAGCGCGCATCACGACGCGCCGGGCGCCTTCATCGGCCTCCTCGATGCGAACCGTCCCGGCATAGCGGCTGGTGACCGGCCCGATCTTGATCGCCATCCGGCCCTCATACTCCCGGCCGTCACCGGCGTCCAGCTCGGCGCCGGGAAGGCAGGGCGCCACGCGTTCGAGGTCGAGCAGCACCTTCCAGGCGCGCTCCACGGGCGCAGGCACCGTGAACGAGTTCTGAAGCTTCACGCCGCGGAACCCCGTCCGCCAGCCTGATCGCCGATCGTCGTGTAGAACTCGCGCTCGCGGTCCGCGAGCAGCTCGGGGATCGCCTCCTGCTTGACCAGCCGGGTGAAGTGCTCGGTGTTCATGTGCGCCTGGTAGCCCGCCTCGTCGGCGTACTGCTCGTAGAGGCAGAACAGGTTGGGATCCTCGTCCGAACGCTGCGCCTGATAGAAGAGGCACGCGGGCTCCGCCCGCGACGGCGGTGTCATCTCCTGGATGACCTCGAGCAGGCGATCTGCCTTGCCGGGGCGGGCGCGCCACTTGGCGGCGACGACGTAGGCCATCTCATGTCTCCCTTCGTTGTCTGGATGGTGTTGCGCAGGACCCCGATGCAGCCGTGTCCCTCGAAGCAGCGTCGATGACCTTCTCGCCGTCGAGGATCCCGACGCGCGCGGTCTCGCCGGCGGTGTCGCTGACCAGCCTCATCGTCCGCCTGCCAGCTCAGTGGCGGCCCGCCGGACGGCGTCGATGATCTTGATGTATGAGCCGCAGCGGCACAGGTTGCCGCCGAACGCCTCGCGGATCTCGGCTTCGTCCGGATCGGGGTTCTCGGCCAGCAGCGCCTTGGCGGTGAGCACGAAGCCGGGCGTGCACCACCCGCACTGGTAGGCGTGCGCCTCGACGAACGCGCGCTGGACGGGGTCGGACCCGGGCAGGCCCTCGGCGGTCGTCACCTCGCGCCCGGCCGCCAGCGGCGCGAGCGTCAGGCAGCCGGAGACGGGCTCGCCGTCGACGAGCACCGTACAGGCGCCGCACACACCGATGCCGCAGGTCTGCCGCACCGAGCCCAGGCCCTCGCGGCGCAGCACGTCGACGAGCATCTCGTCCGCTGCGCAATCGAGCTCAACCGGTGTGCCGTTGAGCTTCAGCCCGACCTTCACGCGACATCCTCGCGGGCGGCTGCCTCGGGGGCGGCTGGCTCGGGGGCGGCGACACGCTCCCGGCGGGCGTCGACGGCAGCCAGGACGCGCTCCGCCGACAGTGGCAGCTCCGGCAGATCGAGGCCGAGGGAGAAGAGCGCGTTGCCGATGGCGGCCGGGACGGGCGGCAGCGCGGTCTCGCCCAGGCCGTGGACCTCGGCCCCCTCGCGCTCGATGATCTCGTGGGTGAAGCGGACCGGGAGATCGCCCATCGCCGGCAGGTTGTAGTCCGAGAGGTTCGCGTTGGTCACCTGGCCCTCGGCGAAGTCGATCGCCTCGAACAGCGCCGTCCCCAGCCCCATCAACAGCGACCCTTCGTTCTGCAGCGCGGCGCCCTCGGGGTTGACCACCCGCCCGGCGTAGGCGACGCCGTGGAGGTGCTCGATCGTCAGCTTGCCGGTCTCCTCGTCGACGCTCACCTGCGCGGCGGCCGCTCCCTGGTGCCAGTGGGTCGATGCGACGCCCTGCCCGGTCTCGGGGTCCAGGCCGCCCTCGTTGTGGATCTCGCCATACCCCCGCTCGCCGTCGCCTGAGCGCAGGTCGCGCACCGCCGCCTCGAGCGCGCGCCCCATCATGTGCGTCGTGCGGCTCGAGGTGGTGCGCGTGTCAAACGGGGAGGTGTCGGTGTCGGGTTGCTCGACCTCGATCTGACCGGGCTCGCACCCGAGCATCTGCGCGCCCATCAGCCTCAGCGAGCGATGGACGCCCTGCCCCATCTCGCACGCTGCCGTGCGGATCGCGTACCCCATGCCGCGCCGCTCGACGCTGATCGCCGCGCGGCTGGGCGTCTGCATGCCCTTCAGCAGGACGCACAGGCCCTTGCCGTGCGGGTCGCGCTCGTAGTCGACGGCGTCCGCCGCCGCCTGCAGGCAGCGCTCGAACTGGACGTCATGCATCACCTCTCCGGTGGCAAAGACATCCCCGTCGCGCAGCAGGTTGCGCCGCCGCAGCTCCAGCGGGCTCATGTCGAGTCGGTGAGCCAGAACGTCCATCGTGCGCTCCGACGCCCACACCGACTGCATGGCCCCATAGCCGCGATAGGCCCCGTTGGGCGGCAGGTTGGTGTAGATCGCCAGCGCATCGACGCGGACATGCGGGATACGGTACGGGCCGATCCCGGCGTACCCGAGCTTGGTGGCGACCCCGGGGCCGCAGTCGGCGTAGGCGCCGGTGTCAACCCAGCAGTCAAGCTCCTTTGCCACGAGCGTGCCGTCGCGCCGCGCGCCGACCCGGACGCGGATGACCGACGGGTGGCGGTTGAGGGTCACGAACTCCTCGGTGCGGTCGAGCACGGCCTTGACGGGGCGGCGTGCCTTGCGCGCCAGGGCCGCCAGCACGGCCTCCTGGCGCACGAACGTCTTGGCGCCGAAGGAGCCGCCCATGATCTCCGAGATGATCCGGATGCGTTCCTCGGACACCCCGAAGGCCACGGCGAGGTCGGTGCGCATGTTGAACGGCGTCTGGGTCCCGGTCCAGACCGTCAGCCGGCCATCCTCCCACTCCGCGATCGCCGCATGGGGCTCCATCGGCGCGTGCGCCGCGCTGGGGGTGCGGAAGGCCTGCTGCACGACCACGTCGGCCTCGGCAAAGCCCGCGGCCAGATCACCGTGGACGAGGCGGAAGCGATGGCAGACGTTGGTGGCGGAGAGCGGGCGGACGCCGATCGACACCGACTCGCCGGCCGAGGGCGCTCCCTCGGGATGCAGAAGCGGCACCCCTGGAGCGACGGCTGCGACCGGGTCATAGATCGCGGGCAGCTCCTCGTAGGTGACCTCGACGTGGCGGGCGGCCTCGCGCGCGGCCGCAGAGGTCGGCGCGGCGACCGCGGCGACGATGTCGCCCGCGTGACGTGCCACCCGCGTCAGGACGTGCTCGTCGCGGATCTGGCACCCGTAGGGATGGGTATCGGTGACGTCGTCGGGGGTCAGCACCACGCAGTCGCCGTCCACGGCGGTCGCATCGACGCTCAGCACGCGGGCGTGGGGGTGGGGGCTGCGCACGTAGGCGGCGTGCAGCATCCCCGGCCGCTCGGCGTCGATCGCGTAGCGCTGCGTCCCCGTGACGCGCGGGTCGATGCCGATCGCACTCATGCCCGCTCAGGGCTCCCGGCCGCCCGCAGGCCCGGGGCGAGATCCTCGAGCGCGCGCCGCACCTCGACGGCCACGATCCGCCGGCGATACTCGGCGCTGCCGCGGGAATCGCTCAGCGGCTGCAGCCGCTCGGCGTAGGCGGCGGCGATCTCGGCGGGCGCCCTTCCGCTCAGGTCGGCGGCATGGGCACAGATGTCGGGGTAATGCTGAGGGACCTCGGCGCAGGCGCCGACGACGACGCGCAGCGCACCGCCGGTGCGCGCGGCGGCGACCGCGACGCAGGGACGGTCCTCGCTGGAGCGCGAGCGGAACTTGCGGTAGACCGCGCCCGGATCGGCTGGCGGGACGCGCACCTCGGTCAGCAGCTCGTCGTCCGCGATGCACGTCTCATAGAAGCCCACGATCAGCTCATCGATGGCCACCTCCCGCTCGCCCCGTGGGCCGCGCAGGACGGCACGCGCGTTGAGCGCGGACAGCACAGCGGGGGGATCCGAGGCGTAGTCGGCGTCAGCGAGCACCCCACCGACCGTCGCCTGGTTGCGCACCCGTGGGCTGGCGACCAGGCCGAAGGCCCGGGAGAGCACCGGCCAGCGTCCACGCACGCTCGGGTCGCGCTCGACCGTGCGATGGGTGACCATCGCCCCCAGACACAGCTCGCCGTTACGCACGTCCATCGTCCGCAGCTCGGGGACGTCGCGCAGCGACAGCAGGCAGCCGGGTTCGACGAAACCCTGGTTGATCAGGATGCCGAGAAAGCTACCGCCCGCCAGCACCGTGGCCTGCGCGCCGCGCTCGGCGCGCAGCTGCGCCGCATGCTCCAGCGACCGCGGGGCGAGCCACTCGACTGCCGTGCCCGCGCCGGTCATGGGCGCGAATCATAGATCATCGATGATTTGCCGAAGCCGGTCCTGTCACGAAACCCGCCCGTTCAGCGGGTTGTCGCCCGCCGGAATGAGGGATTCGGGCGCCACCGGCCGCTGAGCCGCGCGCTCAAACTCCTCGGCGACGGCGTCGGGATCCTCGGTGGAGAAGACGAGGGCGGCCGCCGGATAGCCGAGCGCCCGGAAGTCGCGGTCGGCGCCGGCAGTGTCGTAGGAGGTCCGGCGGAGCTGGACGTCCGTGCCCAGGCGCAGCCAATAGGCTCCGCGTCGGTGTTCGTAGGGACGGCCCACGCTGCCGGCGTTGATCATTTTGCGCCCGCCCGCCGAGCGGTCGAACTGGCGGTGGGTGTGGCCGCCGACCAGCAGGCCCGCGCCGGACGCCTCAAGGATGCCGGCCAGGCGCTCCGGCGGTGTCACCACGGTCACCCGCTCCTCGTCGCTGCGCGTCGTCGCATGGCAGAACAGGACATCCCCGAGCCCCTCGGTTGTCAGCGCGACGAGTGGGGGGAGTCGGGCCAGGAAGTCGCGATCCTCGCGCTCCAGGCGCTGAGCCGCCCAGGCGTCGCCGGCGTACAGGGGGTGGTCGAGCAGGTCGGCCGGGATGGTGCCGTCAAACCCCATGACGACGGCACGATCGGCGTTGCCTCGCAGCCAGTGGACCGGCCAGGGCAGCCCGCGCAGGGCAGCGAGTACCTCGGCCGGCATTGGTCCCGCGCACACGTCGCCGCCCACCACCACCGCGTCGGGCGGGTCGCCGCGCAACTCGGTGAGCACGGCGGCAAGCGCGGGTAGGTTGCCATGGATGTCGTACAGGGCAGCCACGGACCGGCACGCGGGAGAGAACATGCGCGAGGAGGAGACCATTCATCGATTATCTATGATTGATCAAGCGACAGCACCGAGCCGGGAGGAGCCGGATGCCACAGAGATACCCCACGCGATCCATACCCGCCGGTACGCGATGATGCGCGCGCTGGTCGTCGACGGCCCCCAGACCTTCTCTGTGCGCGACGTGCCGCGCCCGCGACCCGGGCGCCACGAGGTCCTGTGCCGGGTGCGGGCCACCGCCATCTGCGGCACCGATCCGCACATCATCGCCGGCGAGTTCCCGGGGTTCTGGCCGAAGTCCTGGCCGCTGATCCCGGGCCACGAGTGGTGCGGCGAGATCGTCGAGCTGGGAGAGGGGGTGGCCGAACTGGGCTGGAGCATCGGAACGCGGGTGGCCGGGACTTCGCACGCACCCTGCGGCTTCTGCGCGCGCTGCGTCGAGGGCCGCTACAACATCTGCGAGAACTTCGGCGTCGAGGGGCTTCACGCCCAGTACGGCCACAACGCGCCAGGCGCCTATGCCGAGTACGTGGTGCACTCGGTTCGCAGTGTCTTCCCGGTGCCCGATGAGCTCTCTGACGAGGAGGTCGCGATGCTCGATCCCGCGGCCATCGCCCTGCATACCGTGCTGCGCGGTGGGCACCGCCCCGGCGACGCCGTCGTCGTCGTCGGCCCCGGGGTCATGGGGCTCCTCGTCGCCGAGTGCGCCCGCGCGCTGGGAGCGGGCCGGGTGCTCGTCGTCGGGCGTGGCCCGCGCCTGGACAAGGCGCGCGCTCTCGGCCATGAGACGGTCGACTTCACGCTTGGGGATCCCGTCGCCGCGGTGCGCGATCAGACCGGGGGCGCCGACGTCGCGCTGGAATGCTCGGGCGCCCCTCAGGCGGTGGCCCAATGCGTGGGGATGGTCCGCAAAGGCGGGCGAGTGGCCATCATCGGCATCCCGCTTGGCGATGCGCAGGTGCCGATGCCCCGGACGGTGCTCGACGAGATTGACGTCGTCGGCGTACGCGCCGCCGCCGGCGAGATGCCTCGCGCGATTCGGCTGGCGGCTGAGGGCCGCATCCGCCTGCGCGAGCTCGTCACCCATCGCTACCCGCTGGAGCGCTTCGCCGACGCTTATGCCACGTTCACCGAGCGGCGCGACGGCGCGCTGAAGGTGATCGTGCACCCCGAGATTGAGGCGGCGCCATGACGGGCGCTGCTGTCCTGTGCTCGTGCGCTGTCACCGGGGGCATGAGCGTGCCGGGACAGAGTGCGGCCATCCCGGTCACGCCGGACCAGATCATCGACTCGGCGGTGGCGGCACATGCCGCCGGAGCGGCAATCGTTCACATCCATGTGCGCGATCCCGAGACGGGGCGGCCATCCGCCGATCTCGGCCTGTTCCGCGCAGTGCTCGCCGGCATCAGGGAGCGCTGCGACGCGATCGTGCAGCCGACGAC
>JBAQGP010000598.1:0-6067 GCA_049287845.1 Solirubrobacteraceae bacterium
CGGCCAGCCCGATAGCAGCCCGTGACACAGCGCCCCGCCGAACGCGTCGCCGGCGCCGAGCCCGCACAGCACCTCGATCGGCGCCGGGGCGAGCGTGCGCTCCCCGTGGTGGTCGGCCAGGAGCACGCCGTCACCGCCGAGCTTGACGATGGCCAGCTCCTCGCCGCGCGCCAGCAACCGGGCGGCGGCCTCCTGAGGATCGTCGGCGCCGACGGCCACCGCGCACTCCTCGCGGTTGCCGACCGCGATCGTGGCGTGAGAGACCGCCTCGCCGATGACCAGCGAGGCTTCGCTGCGGTCACGCCAGAAGCTCGGCCGGTAGTCGAGGTCCAGCACCGTATGGCGGGCGCGCCCGCGCGCGGCGAGCATCTCCTGCACCGTGGCTCGGCTGGGCTCACGGGCCAGCGCGCCGCCCGAGATCCACAGCACGCCGACGTCGGACACGACGGACGCGGGCACCTCGCCGTCACGGAGTTGGAAGTCGGGCACCGGGGGCTGGCGGCGGAAGTGCAACTGGGGATCCTCGGGCGGGTCGAGCACGGCGAAGGCCAGGGGGGTCACTCCCTCCTCCAGCACCCCGACGAACGAGGTGTCGACCCCGTGACCGCGCAGCTCCGCGACGGCGACGTCGCCGAAGGGGTCGGCGCCGACCTTGGTGTACAGGGCCGCACGCCGCCCGAGGCGCGCGGCGGCGATCGCCACGTTGGTGGGGCTGCCGCCGACCGCCTTGGCAAACGTCGTGGCCGCCTCCCAGCCGGCGCCGAGCTGGCCGCAGTAGAGGTCGATGCTGATGCGCCCGACCGTCAGCAGTTCGAGGTCCGCCATATCCCGTCGCTCCATCTGACCGCCTACGCGGTCTCCTTGACCTCGGCCGCCAGCTCCTGGGCAACCTTGGCCATCTCGGGATCGCCGGATAGTCCCTGAAGCTCGTGGCTGAGCTGCTCGAGCTCCGCGCCGCCGGCCATCAGCGACGTCAGCTGCTCCAGTGAGGTCTCGGACTTCAGGTAGGAGCCCATCATCTGACCGCGCTTGAGCAGGACGAACCGGTCGCCGACGGGGAAGGCGTGGTGGGGGTTGTGCGTGATGAAGATCACCCCGCGGCCCCGCGCGCGCGCCTGGACGACGTACTTGAGCACGATCCCGGACTGCCTGACCCCGAGGGCGCTCGTGGGCTCGTCCAGGATGAGCACCTTCGCCCCGAAGTAGACGGCGCGGGCGATGGCCACCGCCTGGCGCTCGCCACCGGACAGCGTGCCGACCGTCTGGTTGGGGTCGCGGACGTCGATGCCCATCTTGGCCATCTCCTCGCGCATGATCGATTGCGCCGCCTTGATGTCCAGGCGCTGGAGCGGGCCCCGTCCGTTGGTCGGCTCGTTGCCGAGGAAGAAGTTGCGCCACACCGACATCAGCGGCACGGTGGCCAGGTCCTGGAACACGGTCGCGATGCCCCGGGCGCGCGCGTCCCGGGGATTGGTGAAGGTCACCGGCTCCCCGTCCATGAGCAACTCGCCCTGGTCGGGCTGGTGGACGCCAGAGAGAATCTTGATCAGCGTCGACTTGCCGGCGCCGTTGTCGCCCAGCACGCACGTGACCTCGCCGGCGTTGACCTTGAGCGTGATGTCCTGCAACGCGTTGACCGAGCCGAAGTACTTCGAGACCGACCGGGCCTCGAGCAGGCAGCCGTTCATCTCCGAAGCCTGCACGCTCATCGCCTCGCCGTGACCGCGCGCCGGTAGATGAGGGTGTTGACCGCCACCGCCAGGAACAGGATCACCCCGAGGAACGTGAAGTTCCAGGCGCTGTTCCAGTTGGCATAGATCACGCCCTCAAAGGCCATGCCGATGATGCACGCGCCGAGCGCTGCCCCGACCGCCGAGCCGTAGCCGCCGGTGAGGAAGCAGCCGCCGACGACCGCCGCGATGATGTAGAAGAACTCATAGCCGACGCCCTGCTCGGACACCGCGGAGCTCGACTGGGTGAAGGCGATGATCCCCACCAGCGCCGCCGCCAGCGAGGTGCTCAGGAACAGCAGGATCTTGGTCCGGTTGACGGGGACGCCGGCATTGCGCGCGGCGTTCTGTTCCCCGCCAGCGGCGAAGATCCAGTTGCCGAACGTCGTGCGGCTGAGCACCCACGAGCCGGCGATCGTGACCAGGATGAACCAGATGATGGCCGTGCTGTAGCCGTTGGGCAGCGCGCCGCTGGAGAAGAACGAGCTGCCGAAGATGGACCTGGCACTGGAGAGGCCGGCTGGGTTCGGCGTACTCACCGACACCTCGGTGCTGCCGTGATTGAGCAGCAGGGTGCCGCCGACGCTCGCCCCGCGCAGGATGAAGAATGTCGCCAGCGTGACGATGAAGCTCGGCAGCTTGCTCTTGACCACCACGTAGCCGTTGATGAGGCCGATGACGCTGGCGAAGACGAGCGTGCCGATGATGGCCAGCCACGTGTCCCAGTGATACTTGCCCACCAGCAGCGCCATCACGATCGCGGTCACGCCGGACATCACCCCGGTGGAGAGGTCGAACTCCCCGCCGATCATGAGCAGCCCCACCGGGACCGCCAGAATCCCGAAGAACGCCGCTTGCTGCGTCCATGCCGCCAGGCCCGTCTGGTTGAGCCACAGATGGTTGGAGCTCGCGTCCGTGATCGCAAACAGGATCCAGACGAAGATCGCGCCCATCAGCGCGCCCAGCTCGGGCCGGCGCATGAGCCTCGTCACACGGCTGATGGCAATCAGCCGCTCGTCGGTGTGCGCCGACTCCGTCCGCGGCGGGGCGGGTGTCGGCGTTTTCTGCGAGCTGGCACTCATGGTGAGTCGGTCACTCTCCGTCTGTCACTTCACGGGCCACGCCGAGCGGGCCAGTCCCCGCCCGGCGTCGCTTCGCGGGTTGCCATGTCGGGCGTGGTACGTCAGTCGTCTCCCGCCGCGATGGCGGCCGACACGTTTGAGATGTTGGTCTTGTCCACCAGGAGCGGGCCGCTGGCCACGGTGGTGCCGCCGCCGACGCTCTGCCCCTCGTGCTTCTTGAATAGGTACAGGAACTGGATGGGCAGGTAGCCCTGTAGGTACTGCTGCTGGTCGACGGCGAACGCGAGCGTCCCCGCCTTGATCTCGTTCTCGACGTCGGTGGAGAGGTCGAAGGTGGCGATCTTGACGTTTTGCGGGTGTGCGCCGACGAGGGATGCGGCGATGGCGTTGTTGAGGGTCATCACCGCGTTGATCTGCGGGTGGGACTGCAGGTATGCGGTCACCTGGCCGATCGCCTGCTGCGGGTTGGAGGCCGCGTTGGGCGTCGACAGCGTGAGCTCGGTGCACGCCGGCCCCTTGGACGGCGCGTTGCCTGACTTGCACTGCTGGCCGACGCCGAGTCCCTGCGCGATGCCGTTGCAGCGGTCCAGCAGATTCTGGCCCGACTGATGGATGACGCATAGCACGTTGGTCGCGCCGAGCTGCTTGAACCGGGCCCCGGAGGCCTGGCCGGCGAGCTGCTCGGGCTGCCCGACGCACGTCACCGCGGCGCTGGCGGCGATGTCCTGATCGTCACAGCCGGCGTTGAGCAGAACCACCGGGATGCCCTTCGCCACCGCCGACTTGATCGTCGGATTCATCAGGGCCGGATCATGGTCGGAGATGGCCATCCCGTCAACGTGGGCGTTGATCGCATTCTGGATCTGGGCGTTCTCCGCGTTGTCGTCGGGTTCAGCCTGACCCTGCTGCTGAGAGCCGTACTTCTGGGTCAGAGTGCATCCCAGGTCCTTCGCCGCATCCGAGGCGCCCTTGTAGACGACGCTCCAGAAGTTGCCGTTGTCACCGTGGGTGATGAGGGCGAACTTGTACGTGCACGGCTTGCTGGAGCTGGCGATGTTCACCGCGTTCGTGGTGGTGGACTTCGACTTGCTGCCCCCACTGCTGGAGCTTCCGCCGCATGCGGCTAACCCCAGCGCGGTGACTGCCACCAGGGCCGGCACAGTCAGACTGCGACGCAGTCGTCTCATCGATCGATCTCCTCCGTCGTGTGAGCCGGGTTGTTCAACGCGATGCTGTGTCTCGCTGACAGCATCGGGGCGCGGGTCACCGCCGGCTCGTCCGCGGTGATGGCCCTGTCCTGCTCGAGCATGGGCCACCCGTCATAGCCGTGCTCGTTGAAGGCTTGAAGGGTCTGGGCAACGGGGGCCGCCGCCAGCACCTCGCACGTTCCCCCAGGAGCTGAGGCGCCGGACATGCGGCGCGCGACCGCGCGCGTCTCCACGGCTGGCTGGTCGGGGCTGTGATCCACTCCTCTGTCTCCCTGGGTCTTGGAGCGCTCCAGAACCGGGAGGTCTGGTTAGAGCGCTCTAAGCGGCGAAGGCGCGAATATATCCCCACTCTCTCCCTTACGTCAAGGGAGAAATCTGGTGTGACGGCGGTGGTGGCACTCGGCTTTAGAGCGCGACAACCCACTTGCGGCGGTGATGCGGGCTGAGTAAGCTCGCGCCGGTCTTTGATGCCTGAGCGTGGCCCCAGGAGCCCCCTTCTGCGCCGTCCGCCGACGATGGAGGACGTGGCACTCGCCGCCGGGGTGTCCCGGGCGTTGGTGTCGCTGGTCATGCGCGCGCAGCCCAACGTGTCCGAGGAGCGCCGGTCACGCGTCCTGGACGCGGCCAACCGGCTCGGCTACCGCCCCAACGCCATGGCCCGCAGCCTCGCCAGCCGCCGCACCAAGACGGTCGGCGTCATCCTCGACGATCTGCGCAACCCGTTCTTCGCCGAGATCGCGGGCGGGATCGAGGAGTTGGCGTCCGAGCTCGGCTACCAGGTTCTGCTCGGCGCCGGCGGGCGCCAGGCACGGCGCGAGCGCGCGTCACTGGCCACGCTGCTGGAGTATCGGGTCGACGGGGTGATCCTCGTCAGCCCGCGGATGCGCACCGTCGACATCGCCGCCGCCGCCGCCGAGGTCCCGGTGGTGATGATGGGACGCCAGGTGCGAGGCGTCGACGCCGACCTGGTCATCATCGACGAGAACCTCGGGACCCAGCTCGTGCTCGACCACCTGATCGGGCTCGGTCACGAGCACATCGCGCACGTGGACGGTGGCAAGGGCGCCGGCGGCCCGCAGCGCAGGTCGGCGTTCCTGCGCTTGATGCGCGCCCACCGGCTGGGGGCTCGCGCGCGCGTGATCGCCGGGGACTTCACCGAGGAGGCCGGCGCGGCCGCCGCCCGCGCGCTGCTGGCCGAGCCCGGGCTTCCCACCGCGGTCTTCGCCGCCAACGACATGGTGGCCGCCGGGCTGCTCGGCGGCTTTGACCAGGCGGGCGTCGAGGTCCCGGCCGATGTGTCAATCGTGGGCTACGACAACAACTTCATCGCCCATCTGGCCCACGTGTCGCTGACCACGGTGGACCAGCCGCGCACGGAGATGGGGCGGATGGCGCTCGAGCTCCTGCTGGACCGGATCGACAACCGCCGCCCCAGGGTGGTCCGGCTGGTCGAGCCCTCGCTGGTGGTGCGCTCGACCACCGCGCCTCCGCGCCCCCATGCCCGCGGCTAGCCTTGCAGAGCGGTCATGGGCTTCTACATCACCACCCCGATCTACTACGTCAACGCCCAGCCGCACCTGGGCCACGCGTACACGACGATCGCCGCAGACGTGCTCGCGCGGCACATGCGCCAGCGCGGGACCGACGTGTTCTTCTTGACCGGCACCGACGAGCACGGGGAGCCGGTGGCCGACGCCGCCCGTGACCAGGGCGTCACGCCCCAGGAGCTCGCCGATCGCAACGCCGAGCGGTTCAAGGCGCTGGCGCCGCGCTTGAACGCCTCCAACGACTTCTTCATCCGCACGACCGACGAGGAGCACAAGCGCCGCGTACAGGAGGTGCTCCAGCGCGTCCATGACAACGGGTACACGTACAAGGGGCTGTACGAGGGCTGGTACTGCCCGCGCTGCGCGGACTTCAAGGTGGAGAACGAGATCCTCGAGGGCAACCGTTGCCCCATCCATGAGATCTAGCTCGAGCTCCATCAGGAGGAGAACTGGTTCTTTCGCCTGTCGGCCTTCCAGGAGCAGCTCGAGCAGCTGTACGC
>JBAQGP010000599.1:0-7475 GCA_049287845.1 Solirubrobacteraceae bacterium
GAGGCGAGCACGCCGACGGGCAGCTCCTGCTCGGCGGGCTCGGTGACGCTGGGTGACGGCGAAGGCGTGGCGCCGGCCGCCCAGGCGTGTTGGTGTGCGTCGTCGGCAGCGACGGACGGGTCGACGGCGGGGCGATCGTCGTCGGACGCCGCGGGAACCTGGCGCACGTCCTTGCTCACGGAGTGGTCACCGGCGCCGGCGCCCGCGCCGAACACCTCCGCGAACACCCGGTCAAAGACTCGCACCTGCGAGGGATCGGAGACGAACACGGCGCGTGCGGTCCAGTACAGCCGCCGCCGTGAGATCGTCCCCGCCCGCCCGACCAGGCGCATGGCAACCGCGCAGCGGGCGGCACGCTCGGCGCTCACCGGTACGCCGGCGTCGTGCAGGCGGCGTCCGAACCCGCCGACGAGCGGTGCGAGGTCGAGCACCACCGTCTCGACGCCGAAGGGCCGCGTCATCTAAGAGATCACCGTGCTCCGCTGACGAGCTTGGCCAATCCAGCCGCGCGGACCAGCTCCTGGTCCTCGCGGTACTTGAGCACCGAGCCCAGAGTCCGCTGCGCCCCGTCCTCATCCAGCTCGGTGATGCCCAGCACGCTGAGCGCGGCCAGCCAATCGATGGCCTCGGCGATCCCCGGCGGCTTCTGCACGTCGGAGTCGCGCATGCGGCTCACCGCGTCGGCCACCTGAACCGCCAACGTCTCGGCGGCGCCGCGGACGCGGCGGCGGATGATCTCCACCTCGCGCTCCGGCGTGGGGTACTCGATCCACTGATACAGGCAGCGGCGCTTGACCGCGTCGTGCAGGTCCCGGGTGCGGTTGGAGGTGAGCACGATCGCCGGCGGATGAGTCGCCGTCACCGTTCCGATCTCCGGGATCGTCACCGTCGCCTCGGCGAGCAGCTCCAGCAGGAACGCCTCGAAGTCATCATCGGCGCGGTCGATCTCGTCGATGAGCAGGACCGCGGGGCGAGGCCCCGGGTGCTGGAGGGCCTGGAGCAGCGGGCGCGCGATGAGATAGTCGGGGCCGAACAGGTCGGCCTCGGCCAGCGCGGGACGGGCGGGGTCCGATTCGGCGAGGCGGATCGAGAGGAGCTGGCGGGGGTAGTTCCACTCATACAGGGCCTCGGCGGCGTCGATTCCCTCGTAGCACTGCAGACGCACGAGCGGCGTGTCGAGCACCGCCGCCAACGATTTGGCCGCCTCCGTCTTACCGACCCCCGCCTCGCCCTCGAGCAGGAGCGGCTGGGGCAGGGTGAGACTGAGGAACATCGACGTGGCCAGCCCCTCGTCGACGAGATAGTCGACCGCGGCCAGGCGCTGGGCCAGCGTCTCGACGTCGGGGATGAGGTGGCGGATCTCGGCCGTCACCTCGGGGTGGGCGGGGTCCGTGTCCGTGTGTGACCCTTCGGTCATCACTGCGGCGGCTCAGGGCGCCCCTGCATCGCCGCCCACACCCGCGCCGGGGTGCAGGGCATGTCGACGTGATCGACGCCGTGGGTCTGGTGCAGCGCGTCGATGACCGCGTTGACAATCGCCGGCGGCGACCCGACGTTGGGCGACTCGCCCACCCCCTTGGCCCCCAGCGGGTGATGCGGACAGGGCGTGACCGTCGCGCCCAGCTCGAAGTCGGGGCATTCGAGCGCGGTCGGAATGAGGTAGTCCATGAACGACGAGTTCAGGCAGTTGCCCTCCTGGTCGAAGGTGATCACCTCCATCAGTGCGATCCCGATCCCCTCGGCCAGACCGCCGTGGATCTGACCGTCGACGATCATCGGGTTGATCCGGACGCCGCAGTCGTCGACCGCGATGAACCGGCGTACGGTGACCTGGGCCGTGTCGGGGTCGATGTCGACGACCGCGATATAGGCCCCGTAGGGATAGGTGAGGTTGGGTGGGTCGTAGATGACCTGGGCGTCGAGGCCGCCCTCCATGCCCTCGGGCATCGACTCCCCGCTGTAGGCGCGGGCCGCGATGTCCTCGATCATCGCCTCCTTCTCGGGGTCGCCCTTGACATACCAGCGGCCCTTCTCCCAGGCGAGGTCCTCGGGCCGGGTCTCGAGCATGTGCGCGGCGATGAGCCGGGCCTTGTCACGCACCTTGCGCGAGACGACGGCCACCGCGGCACCCGACACCGGCGTGGACCGCGACCCGTAGGTGCCCAGGCCATACGGTGTCCTGTCGGTGTCGCCGTGGCGGACCTGGATGTCCTCGGGTGGGATCCCGAGCTCCTCGGCCACGATCTGCGCGAAGGTGGTCTCATGGCCCTGACCCTGGGTCTGGGCGCTGATCGACACCACGGCCCTGCCCGAGGGATGCACGCGCAGGTCGGCCCCGTCGTTCATCGACATGCCGAGGATGTCCATGTGCTTGCGGGGTCCGGCGCCGACGCCCTCGGTGAAGAAGGCCACACCGATGCCCATCAGCTCGCCGCGGGCGCGCTTCTCGGCCTGCTCTTTGAGCAGGTCCTCGTAACCGGCGATGTCCATCGCCACCTTCATCGTCTCGGCGTAGTTGCCCGAGTCATACGTCCACCCCGTGGTGGTCTCATAGGGGAACTGGTCGGGACCGATGAAGCTGCGCATCCGCAGGTCGATCTGGTCGGTGCCCATCTCCAGCGCCAGGGCGTTGACCATGCGCTCGACCAGGTAGACGGCCTCGGTGATGCGAAACGAGCACCGGTAGGCCACGCCGCCCGGCGCCTTGTTGGTGTAGACGGCCTTGACCTTCACGTGGCTGGCCTCCAGGGCATAGGAGCCACAGCAGATGTGGAAGAACCCGGCCGGGAACTTCGTGGGCTGCGCCGTCGAGTCAAAGGCGCCGTGATCGGCGATGACGTCGACGCGCAGGCCGGTGATCTTGCCGTCCTTGGCGCAGATCTGCGCGCGCATGATGTAGTCGCGGGCAAAGCCGGTGGACATGAGGTTCTCCGACCGATCCTCGATCCACTTCACCGGGACGCCGGCGACGATCGACCCGGCGATGGCGCACACGTAGCCGGGGTAGACGGGCACCTTGTTGCCAAAGCCGCCGCCGATGTCGTTGCAGCGGATGCGGATCATGTGCTCGGCCAGGCCCGCGACGTGGGCGTACACGGTGCGGTGCACATTGGGCGCCTGGTTGCCGTTGTAGATGTCCAACTGCCCGGTCGTGGGGTTGAAGTCCGCGATCATGCCGCACGTCTCCAGCGGAGCCGGGTGGCAGCGGGGGTAGATGATGTCTCGGGTAGCGATCATGTCGGCCTCGGCGAAGACCCGCTCGGTGGCCTCCTCGTCACCCGCCTCCCAGGTCGCGGAGGCGAGGTTGTCGGTCTGGCCGTCCTTATCGTCGCGGATGAGCGGCGCGTCGGGGTCCAGCGCCTTGCGGGCGTCGACGACCGCCGGCAACGGCTCGTAGTCGACCTCGATGAGCGGCAGGGCGTCGCGTGCGATGTATTCGTCGGTGGCGATGACGAACGCGACCTCCTGACCCTGGAAGCGGACCTTGTCGCCCGCCAGCACCGCCTGCGTGTCATAGGAGATGGTCGGCATCCATGCCAGGCCGAGGGTCTCCAGGTCCTTGGCGGTGATCACCGCCGCCACCCCGGGCAGCGCCAGGGCCGCCGAGGTGTCGATCGAGTTGATCTTGGCGTGCGCGTAGGGGCTGCGCAGCACCGCCCCGTGCACCATCCCGGGCAGGCGGATGTCGTCCAGGTAGGTCCCCTTGCCGCGGATGAACCGCGCGTCCTCCTTGCGCTTGAGTCGCCCGAAGCCGATCGGCCGCTCCTGGCCCGGGGTGGGGAGGTTTGCCTCCGTGACAGCCATGGCTAGTGCACCTCCTGTCCCTGTCGGTCTGCGGCCTCGTGCTCGGCCGCCCAGCGAACTGCGCCCACGATGTTCTTGTAGCCCGTGCAACGGCAGATGGCACCGGAGATCGCGGTGCGGATCTCGTGCTCGGACGGGTCCGGATTCTCGTCCAGCAGCGCCCGGGCGGTCATCAGCATCCCTGGTGTGCAGAAGCCGCAATGCAGCGCGTGCATCTCATGGAAGCCCTGCTGGATGGGGTCGAGCCGGCCGTCGATCTCCAGGGACTCCACCGTGCGGATCTCGTGGCCCTCGCACATCACCGCCAGTGTCGTGCACGACTTCAACGGCGTGCCGTCCATCTGCACCACGCAGGCGCCGCAGTTGGACGTGTCACAGCCCCAGTGGGTACCGGTGAGTCCTGGCGTGTCCCGGATGAAGTGCACCAGCAGCGTGCGTGCCTCGACGTCTCGGGAGACGTCCTGTCCATTGATGTTGAGTGTCACTTGCATCCGTGTCATGCCTCCTGTTGCAACGCGCGGGCGGTGGCTCTGCGAAGCGCTCGGGTGGTGAGCACGCCGGCAAGATGGCGCTTGTAGTCGACCGGTCCGCGGCCGTCGGCGGAGGGCGAGCAGTCCTCCGCCGCGATCCGGCCGGCCTCCGTGAAGAACTCGTCTCCCGGCGGCTGACCGCGCAGGGCCTCGGCCGCACGCGTCACGTGGATCGTGGTCGGGCCAACGGCGCTGAGCGCGATACCGGCGTCAGCGATGGTGCCGCCGTCGATCCACACCGCGGCGGAGGCGGCGGCGATCGCCCAGTCCCCGGCACGGCGCTCGACCTTCTCATGGGCTGAGCCGCCGCCCGCCCTGAGCGGCACCCGGACCTCGGTGAGCATCTCCCCATCGCCGACCGCGGTGACGTACGGCCCGACATGGAACTCGTCCATCCCAACCACGCGCTCGCCGTCGGCGCCCCGGATCACCACGGAGGCGTTGATGGCCGCGCAGACGGAGCTGAGATCCTCCGCGGCATCGGCTTGGCACAGCGAGCCGCCGATCGTGCCCCGGTTGCGGACCACCGGATCGGCGATGACGCGTTCGGCGTCGGCGAACAGCGGCAGGTGCTTAGCCAGGACGTGGGAGTGCAGCAGATCGACGTGTCGGGTGAGCGCGCCGATCCGGATCTCGTCGGCGAACTCCCGGATGTAGGAGAGGTCCTGGAGATCGTTGATGTCGATCAGGTGGGCGGGCTGGGCCAGGCGGAGCTTCATCATCGGCAGCAGCGAGTGGCCGCCGGCGATGATCCGCGCCTCGCCGTCGTGCGCGGCCAGCGCCGCAATCGCGGCCTCCACGCTGCGCGCGCGCTCGTAGGTGAACGGTGCCGGGGTCTGCATCTGTCAGCTCCTGTCCGAGGACACCGGCCGCCGCCTGCGCGGCTGCCCCACCTCTTCGTTGGGGTCGTACTGGACCGGCGAATCGGCCCCGATCACCGGCGAGCGTGGGAGCGCCTTGGCGTGCGGCGCGCGGCCCTGCGGGTACAGCGTCCGCGCCGCGCTCGACCCGTAGGCCGGGTTGCGCAGCGCGGGGCCATTGGGCGACGCGGCAGCGATCGGCGCCTCGCGTCCCAGGCGCGCCAGCGTCAGCGTGCCCCGTGTGTAGACCTCGGAGATCCGCGGCGGCCTGACCGTCTTGGAGTCAGGGAAGTTGCGCAGTCCGGCCGCGGCGGCGCCAGGGTAGAGGCCGTCGAGCAGACCGACCGCGTCGCTCAACCCCGCCTTCTTGACCAGCAGCCCCTCCAGCAGGTCGACGCCCGCGTCCAGATTCTGGTTGATGTCCGCCACCACCTCGGCGACGGGCGCGCTCTTTTCGATGATCTCCCCCACCCCGCCGATCGCGTCGTCGAGGCCCGCGGTGATCTTGCGCAGCGCCATGATGGTGGCGAGCAGGTAGACGACGATCGTCGCCACGATCAGCACCACCGCGATGATCATCACCACTCCGGCAGCAGGCATCGCCTCACGCTCCTTGCGCGTCGTCGAGGATCACGTCCAGGGAGCCGCCGTAGTCGGCGGCGGCCTGGATCGTCTTGACCACTTGGTCCTGGGTGGTGAGCAGCAGGGGCACGGCGTCGAGGTCGGCCGAGCCCGCGCGCGCCGCCCGGGCGATCCGCGACACGCTGGGCACGATCCCCGTCGCGGCGGTGAGCACGCCGTGCAGCAGGTAGATGACGACCGGGAGCAGGACGACCAGCAGGATCACGTCGCCGATCCACTCGAGGGTCATGACGGCCTCCTCTCGGCGACGACCGCGGCCTTGGCGGCGATCCCCGGCAGCGCGCCGGTGATGATCTCGAATTGCGCGTTGATGGCCTCGACCGCGGGCTTCAGCGGCGCGAGGTGTCCGGACTCAACGCCCTCCAGCGCGTCGGCCAGCGTGGCCAGGGTCCTCGAGGTCGACGTGAGGCTGGCGCGCACCAGGATGAGCGCGCCGGCGAGCACCACGACGATCACCACGGCGAGCAGGACGCTGAGGACAGTGAGGGTTGTCGAGCTCATGCCGGCAATCCTCCATAGCCGTCGGTGAGGGCGTTCATATAGCCGTCTTGGATGATCGCCTCGTCGACGATCCGCGCGAGCACGGGCGCCGTTGCCTCCAGCTGCGGGATGTTCGCCGTGTTGCCCGCGACCTTGCCGGCGACCTCGAGCAGCGCCGTGGCCGATCTGTCGATGTCCTGGACGGTGCGGATGAGCACCGCGAGCAGCCCCGCCACGGCGAGCGCGGCGACGAGCGCGATGATGAGCGCGATCCCCCAGGCTCCGTGGTTGGTGAGCGCGAAGAGAGTCATCTGCCCACCGCCACCTTGCGCAGCGCGCGGGCCGAGTGCAGGATCCGCACGCCCGAATCGTTGATCTGGCCGACGCCGCTCAGAGCGTCGGTCTGGGAGCGCACGACTTCGACGCCGCGCACGGCGCCGGAGGCCTGCTTGGCGATCCGCATCGCCAGGACAACGATCGTGATGACGATCGCCGCGGCGACGATCACCACCACGACGCCCAGGATCAGCCCAATGGTCCAGCCGCTTGAAGCCCCTATGACGATGGGCACCTCACACCTCCTCCTTGGTATGCACTCTCTCTTGCTCGGCCGCCCAGCGAATCGATCTCACGATCGTCGTGTATCCCGTGCAGCGGCAGATCTGGCCGGAGATCGCCTCGCGGATCTCCTGGTCGGTCAACTCCTGCAGCGTGTCGGCGCTCGCGTGGCGGTCCAGCAGCGCCCGCGCGGTGAGCATCATTCCCGGCGTACAGAAGCCGCACTGCAGCCCGTGCTGCTGGCGAAAGCCCTCCTGCACCGGATCCAGGCGCCCGTCGACCTCGAGACCCTCGACGGTGCGGATCTGGTGGCCGGCGGCGGTCGCTGCCAGCACGGTGCACGACTTCACCGGCTCGCCGTCCATGAGCACGACACACGTGCCGCAGTTGGACGTGTCGCAGCCCCAATGGGTCCCGGTCAACCCCAGCTCGTCGCGCAGGAAGTGGACGAGCAGCAGGCGGGGCTCGACCTGGCAGGTGTGCTCCTGCCCGTTGACGGCCACGGTCACGTGCATCACCCCTCGCCCGCCTGCGCGCGGGCCGCGGCCCGCTGCAGGGCCCGGGTGGTCAGGACCCCGGCGACGTGGCGCTTGTACTCCGC
>JBAQGP010000600.1:0-2863 GCA_049287845.1 Solirubrobacteraceae bacterium
GTCTCGTTGGTGGCGTAGCCGAACATCATCCCCTGGTCGCCCGCGCCGGCGAGGTCCAGCTCATCGGAATGGGTGGTGTCGCCCTCGTCCTGGCGCGTCTCGAATGCGGCGTCGACGCCCTGGGCGATATCGGGGGACTGCTTGTCGATCGCGTTGATGACCGCGCAGGTCTTGTAGTCGAAGCCGAAGTTGGCGTCGGTGTAGCCGATCTTCCGGATCGTCTCGCGCGCGATGTCCTGGATGTCGACGTAGGTCGACGTCGTGATCTCGCCGGAGACGACGACGAGTCCGGTGTTGACCAGCGTCTCGCAGGCGACGCGCGCGTTCGGGTCGTCGCGGATGACGGCATCGAGCACGCCGTCGGAGATCTGGTCAGCGATCTTGTCGGGGTGGCCCTCGGTCACTGACTCCGAGGTGAACAGGAACTCATTCTCGGCGAAGCTCATCGATCGGTCGTGTCCTTGCTCTTGCGGGTGATCTCCAGCAGGTAGGCGACCATCACGTCGGTCGAGCCGAACCTCAGGTGGTATGCGTCGGAATGTTCTTCCACGCGGGTGATCTGTTCACGCTTGGTGCTGAAAAGCTCTGAGAACTCGAAGAAGGAGAAGTCGACGACGCGTGCCTGATATCCGAGCCCATCGAGCAGTTCCGCGGTGCGTCGTCGGCCGATGACGCTCAATTGCATCATGTACGCGGTTCCGTCGTCGGCCAGGGCCTCGGGCAGCAGCCGGATGAGGTGGTCGAGGAGGTTGCGGCCCCAGTAGTCCAGAGGCCGGTGCGTGGCGACCTGCTCGAACGGGTCGACCGGGGTCTGATAGAGGCTGGCCACGATCACGTCGTAGCGCTCCTCGGGGACCCACGGGTAGAGATCCTGGGCTGCAGCGCTCACCTTGTCGGCGACGCCGTTGCGAAATGCGTTGGTGAGCGTGTTCTTCACCGAGGTGGCATCGATGTCGATCGCGTGGACGTGAGCGGCCCCGTTGCGGGCGAGCTGGACGGTGAGGAGCCCGCTGCCCGACCCGATGTCCAAGCAGCGCTGGTGGGCCCCCACGCCTTCCCGGTACAGGTACTTCCAGATCAGGAAGCTGCCCTGGGTGGGGACGAACACGCCCTCCTCGACGTCGATCTCGGGCATGTCGAGCGGGAACATCTCGCGCCCCCGCGGATCGGCCCAGGAGGGGGGTTCGCGACGCTTGCCGGTGGAGCCGTTCTCCGTGGTCAGGACAGCGGGACGGTCGTGTCCGGGCTTGGTGTCGGCCAGCGCCGCCCGCGCCGCCTTCAGGTGCTCGGGGCGCACACCGCAGCAGCCCCCGATCACCTGGGCGCCCTCGTCGCGCCAGCTCAGCGCCAGCTCGGCATATTCCGTGCCCTTGACGCCGGGCTCCTCGCGCCAGCCTGCCGCGGACAGGTAGCCGAGGTTGGGGTAGACGCCGAGCGGGAGGTCGGTGAAGTCGCGCAGCCACGACAGCATGCCGGCCACGTGATCCGGAGGGATGCAGTTGATCGCCAACGCGCCCACCCCCATCTCCTCAAAGCGCCGCGCGGCGCGCCCGAACGCGTCGCCCTCGGGGCCGCCCCAATGCTCGCCGTAGACCCCGCACACACCCTGGCGGCAACGGCGGAAGCTCAGCCACACCGGGATTCCTGTGTCCAGCAGCGCCTCGACGGTGGCGTAGGTGGAGCTGCGGACCAGCGACAGGGTCTCGAGCAGGATCAGGTCTGGGCGCTCCTCCTCGAAGGCACGGGAGAGCAGCGCGATCGTCTCGCGGCCGTCCGGCGTGTCGACATCGCCGTTGATACTGAAGGCGATCGCCACCTCGTCGGCGCGCCCGGCGTCCTGCGCCGCTGACCGGGCAAGGCCGACGGCGCGGCGGACGATGTCCATCCAGTGCACGGGCTCGGATGACCCCAGGAGCCCGATCGCCCCCTCGCGCAGGGCCGTGGGCAGGCCCCATGTATTCGTGCACACGACATCACAGCCGACGTCGATGTAGCTGCGGTGAACGCGCGCGACGTCCTCGGGCGCGTCGAGCAGCGCCGTCAGGCCCCAGACATGCTCCTCCACCTCAGGCCGGCCGCCACGCACCTTGATGAGCTCAGTGCCGTTGGCGCCGTCGAGGATCACACACTGGTCCGTGGCGATCATCCGCGTCAGGCGGGCGTAACGGTCGACCGTTCCCGTCGCGGTCATCTCAACCTCTCTCTCCATGCCGGGGGTCTGTCGACAGCTTGGCCATCCACGCGAGGGGGCGCCACTCCCACACTTCCTAAACGACCTAGACTTTTGAGTAGGATGACCGATCCGACGGGGTCCGAACCACCTCACCGGTGCCCACAGGCTCCGTGCCTCCCGTTCGGTGGGTCAACTCCGGTAAAAAGGATAGGTCGATCGCGCGAGCGGCGCGGTACGTTGCCGGTGCGGTGTCAGTGCACGTCTCATCGGGCCGGCGCCAGTGCGCCCTGGACCCCGTCCTGCGTCAGGCGGGGGGCGTTCTGGTCATGCATGGCGGCCGTGCCGTGGTCGCGAACTACGGCTCCGCCGCCGGGGAGCTGGCGGCATGCGTGAGCGCCGTCGGCCTCGCCGAGCGCTCCGATCTGGCCAAGCTGGTGCTGGAAGGGCCGCCCGCGCAGCTCCGGCACCTGACGCAACGCCTGACCGGCAGCGAGGTGGCGCCCGGCGGCGCCCTGCTCAGCGGCGGTGCCTGGTGGTGTGCCGAGGGCCCCGAGCGGATGCTGGTGATCTGCGATTCCAGCCGCGGCGACCGTCTGCGCGCCGTGCTCCAGGCACGGGTGGCGCGACGCTCGGCGGTGAGCCTCACGGAGCGCAGTGCCGACCTCGCGGCCCTGGCCGTCGTCGGCCGGC